>JAYVYS010000608.1:0-10752 GCA_043784005.1 Isosphaeraceae bacterium | reverse complement strand
CGACGACCGAAGCAGTATCCCCTCATGCAAAAACCGCGAGCAGAATTACGTAAACTCTTGCTACCGCAAGATGTTGCTGCTTAGCTTAGTGCCATTCGGATATATCCAGTTTCTCCCTGAAGTACGCACCGCGTTGGTACGATTGGCAACAGGTGTTTCGGTTTACGGGATCACAAAGTCCGGCGTGAAGGCAATCGAGGTCACGATCCCAAAAGCCGACGAGCAAAAAGCCATAGCGACCGTTCTCTCCGACATGGATGCGGAGATCACTGCGATCGAAACGAAGACAGAAAAAGCCCGCCAGATCAAGCACGGCATGATGCAGGAACTCCTCACCGGAAGAATTCGGCTCGTATGAAGCACTACTTCCGCATCATGCTCGGTCGCAAGAGCGTCTTCGCACCTGAGTGTTTCGCGGACGGCTTCATCGGCACCGACTTCGAGATTCACGAAGACCTGAGTCGCAAGCTGCCCGAAGAGTGGCGGGAGTTCAACAAGCAGTTCATCCCCGTCTTCCTCGCCAATCGCCCCGACAAGACGAAGATTGGCGCGGGGCTGGCTTGCGGGGCGCTCTGGACCGTCTCCAAGGGGATCAAGACAGGCGACATCGTGCTCTGCCCCGACGGGTCCGGCCGATACCGTGTGGGCGAGGTCACCGGCGATTACGAGTACGCTCCCGGCGCGAATCTGCCGCATCGTCGCCCCGTGCGATGGCTGCCGACGTTCATCGATCGCGCCGAGATGAGCGAAGGACTGAAAAACTCGTCGGGGTCGGTCGGAACGGTCTGCGATCTCAGTCGGGCCGGTTACACCGACGAGATTGAGAAGCTGCTCGGAGGAATCGCGCTACCGAGCCTGATCGCCACGGATGCGACGGTCGAAGACCCGTCCGCGTTCGCGATGGAAAAGCATCTTGAAGACTTCCTGGTGCAGAACTGGGCACAAACGGAACTGGGCAAGAAATTCGACATCTACGAAGAAGACGGCGAGCGCGTCGGCCAGCAGTACCCGACCGACACCGGCCCGCTCGATATCCTGGCGATTCGCAAGGACAAGAAGCAGTTGCTCGTCGTCGAGCTAAAGAAAGGGCGAGCCAGCGATACCGTGGTCGGCCAGACCCTGCGCTACATGGGCTACGTGCAGGAAGAACTCGCCGAGCCAGGGCAAACCGTGGTGGGGGTGATCATCGCGATGGAAGACGACCAGCGCATCCGCAGAGCCCTCAAGATGACGCCGAGCATCGAATTCTATCGCTACGAGATCAGCTTCAAATTAGTCAAGGTATAAAATGAGCATCATCGGTCAACCCGAACGCGCGACCCAGAATCGTGTGATCGCTCTCTTCCGAGACGAGTTGAAGTACCGATATCTCGGCGATTGGACCGATCGAGACGCCAACAGCAACATTGAGGAAGGTCATCTGAAGGCTTATCTCACGAAGGCCGGCTACACTCCGGCACAAATCAACAAGGCGATCTACACGCTTCGCACCGAGGCCGATCACCACGATCGCGGGCTCTACGGAAACAATCAGGCGGTTTACAGCCTGCTCCGCTACGGCATCCCGGTAAAGACCGAAGCGGGCAAGCCGTCGGAAACCATCCACCTGATCAACTGGAATGAGCCGGAGGCGAACGACTTCGTCATCGCCGAAGAGGTTACCCTGAAAGGCAACCACGAGCGTCGGCCCGACCTCGTTCTGTATGTCAACGGAATCGCCATCGGCGTATTGGAGTTGAAGAATAGCCGCGTCTCCATTGGCGACGGCATCCGCCAGAGCCTTTCTAATCAGAAGCCGGAGTTCAACCAATGGTTCTTCAGCACCGTGCAATTCATCTTCGCGGGTAATGATTCCGAGGGTCTTCAGTACGGCACCATCGGGACTGAGGAGAAATACTTCCTCAAATGGAAGGAAGACGAGGCGGACAACTCCCGCTACAAGCTCGACAAATACCTGCTCAAGATGTGTGCCAAGGACCGGCTGCTTGAACTGATGCACGACTTCGTGCTCTTCGACGGTGGCGTGAAGAAACTGCCGCGCGTGCATCAATACGTCGGCATCAAAGCCGCGCAAGAGAAAGTAAGCAAGCGCGAGGGCGGCATCATCTGGCACACGCAAGGAAGCGGCAAGAGCATTGTGATGGTGCTTCTGGCGAAGTGGATTCTGGAGAATAATCCCCACGCCCGCGTTGCGATCATCACCGACCGCGATGAACTGGACAAGCAAATCGAACGCGTCTTCACCGAAGTGGGTGAGACGATCAAGCGAACGAGCAGCGGTCGTGATCTGATGAGCCAACTTAGTCAGGCAAGCCCGCGCCTCTTGTGCTCGCTCGTCCACAAGTTCGGCAGGAAAGACGTCAACGACTTCGACGCGTTCATCAAGGACCTGAAAGCGCAGCCGAGTAAAACGATCGGCGAAATCTTCGTCTTCGTGGACGAGTGCCATCGGACGCAAAGCGGCAAGCTGAACCAGGTGATGAAGGCGATGATGCCCGACGCGATTTTCATCGGTTTCACCGGCACGCCCCTGTTGAAGAAGGACAAGCAGACGAGCCTCGAAGTTTTCGGTCGTTACATTCACACCTACAAATTCAGCGAGGCCGTGATAGACGAGGTAGTGCTCGACCTGATCTATGAGGCCCGCGACATCGACCAGAGACTGGGCTCGACGGAAAAGATCGATGCGTGGTTTGAAATCAAGACAAGGGGCTTGAACGACTGGCAGAAAGCTGAATTGAAAAATCAGTGGGGGACAATGCAGAACGTCCTCAGTTCGAAGTCCCGGATGGATCGAGTGGTAAGCGACATTGTTTTCGACTTTGGCGTGAAGCCTCGCCTTTCCCGAGAGCGCGGTAATGCGATCCTGGTGGCGTCGAGCATTTACGAGGCGTGCAAATACTTCACTCTGTTCAACAAGACGCCATTCAAGGGCAAGTGCGCCGTCGTGACCTCGTACAACCCGCAGGCGCAGGACGTGACCAAGGAGGAAATCGGCGCGAACACCGAGAGCGACAAGCAATTCATCTTCAACACCTACACCGAACTACTCAAAGAGGTTGACGCGAAGCCGGGGATGTCGAAGACGGAAACCTACGAGGATCGGGCGAAGGCGCTCTTCACCAAAGAACCGGCGAACATGAAGCTGCTCGTCGTGGTGGACAAGCTGCTCACCGGCTTCGACGCACCGCCTTGCACGTATCTTTACATCGACAAGTCGATGCAAGATCACGGTCTGTTTCAAGCCATCTGCCGTACTAACCGGCTCGACGGTGAGGATAAGGACTTCGGCTACATCGTGGACTACAAGGACTTGTTCAAGAAGGTGAAGAACGCGCTCAAGGTGTACACCTCTGAGCTTGATGACAGCTCTGGCGGTGCGTCTCCCGAAGTGTTACTTCAAGATCGGCTCAAGAAGGGCAAGGAGCGGCTCGACGAGGCCCTGGAAACTCTCGCGTTGCTTTGCGAACCGGTTGAACCGCCGAAGGACGAACTTGAGCACATCCATTACTTCTGCGGTAACACGGAGATCGAATCCGACCTGAAAGAACGCGAGCCACAACGCGCCGCGCTCTACAAGGCGACGGTGGGCTTGGTGCGAGCGTATGCCAATATTTCCGACGAACTCGAAGCAGCTGGATACAGTGAATCCGAAATCGCTCGAATCAAGAAGCAAATTGAGGCCTATCTGGATGTGAGAGAAATCATCCGCAAGGCCAGCGGAGAGAGTCTCGACTTGAAGGCTTATGAGGCTGACATGCGGCACCTGATCGACACCTACATCGAGGCCGATCAGTCGAGGACGATTTCGCCGTTCGGCAATTTGTCCCTGCTCGACTTGATCGTGAGAACCGGCATTGCGGACGCGATCAACACCCTGCCGGATGGGATCAAGTCCAATCAGACTGCGGTGGCCGAAACCATCGAGAACAATGTCCGAAGCAGGATCATCAAGGAGCAACTGACCGACCCGGCCTTTTACGACAAGATGTCGAAACTATTAGACGAGATCATCGCGGCGAGAAAGGCGAAGGCGATCGAATACGAGGAATACCTCAAGAGAATCGCCGAACTCGCGAAGAGAGTCGAAGCCGGACAAGCGGAAGAAACGCCGGAGTCGCTGAACACGCCGGGAAGGCGAGCCCTCTACAACAATCTGAATCAAAACGAAGAACTCGCCATCAGGATTGACGAAGTGGTGAAGCACGTCAGACCCGATGCTTGGCGAGGTCATCAGCCGCGAGAGAACGAGATAAAACGGGCTCTGTTTTCGCTCTTGCAAAACGATGCGAGCAAAGTGGAACGCATCTTCCTCATCGTCAAAGCGCAGAGCGAATACTAATGGCGACGCAATTGAAACTGGGCGACATCCTGGTCGAAGTGGTTCTGAAGGACATCAAGAACGTCCATTTGAGCGTCTATCCCCCGAATGGCAGGGTGAAGATCTCCGCCCCGTCGCGCATGAGCCTCGACACGATTCGCGTCTTCGCCATTTCCAAACTGAGTTGGATCAAGCAACAGCAGAAGAAGCTACAAGAGCAGGAACGTGAGACGCCCCGCGAGTATCTGAATCGTGAGAGTCATTACGTGTGGGGAAGGCGCTACCTGCTCAATCTGATCGAAGCCGACGAAGCCCCTTCGGTCGAGTTAAAGCACAACCGGATGTATCTAAAGGTTCGCCCGGCGACCGATGAGGAGAAGAAACAAACCATCTTGGACGGGTGGTATCGCGAGCAGATCAAGAAGTCCACACCGCCGTTGATTGAGAAATGGGAGCCGTTGCTAGGCGTCAAGGTCGAGCGGTTCTTCGTCCAAAGGATGAAGACCAAATGGGGGAGTTGCAACCCGGCAACGCGCGGCATCCGACTCAACACCGACCTCGCGAAGAAGCCGCGAGAGTGTCTGGAATACATCGTCGTGCATGAGATGGTTCACCTCCTAGAGCCGACCCACAACGCCCGCTTCGTCGCGATAATGGATCGATTCATGCCGCAATGGCACTTCCGCCGAAAGCAACTCAATCAGTTGCCGGTTCGGCATGAGGACTGGGGTTATTGACGTGGTGGAGGGCCCGAGAACTTCGATGAGGCTCAGGCGCTCAGGTTATGGCCAAGACGTTATTCGGTAGCCTGACTTGCAATCGACGATGGAACACGGAAGAGAGGGATGATGAGCCCCTGAAGTCCCATCCTGGTCACTGTGTTTTGGACGAACTCCCGCCAATATGGCCATGCGTTAAATACACCGTTGGTGACACCAAAAGAGCCGATATTCTCATCGTTGAGCCCATCGAAGGTGTCCACCGAGTAAATCAAAACGAACTTGGCCTCGACGGACAAAACCGGGACAGGCCCTGCATCCTCATCGCCCTTTTTTGTAATGTTCAGGGCGAAGGAGGGCATCACGAATATCTGCTTGGAATCACGGTTCGATCCAACCTCAACGTTTGAAATCTGGATGTCCGTAGTCAATCCCTGAGCCTTCAGGTCGGCGTCCGGAGTTCGCTTGGCTTGGCTTTCTGCCAACAGCACGCTGAGAATTTGGGCACGCTCGATCACGGGGGCAGCCCGTTCAAGTTGGGTTCGCTCATGTGCGATCGGTGATTCCGAAAGTTCTGCCATCACGCGGCCAAGCCCCTGGGGTTATTAGAACCCGAAGTCACCGTCGAAACGTTAATCGGCGATGAGGCGCTGGTCTTCCCCCCAGACCAAGAAGTCAAATCTACAACTGGGGTGAGAGGCGTAATTGGGAGTGGTACGACCAAAATGGATCGGTCGGGGATACAGACCCAAGTCGTCTTCGGTGCGCCTAAGAAACGTCGGACGTCCGCCAAATTAAAGAAGCAGCGGAGAAATTTGTCCATGCTTCTCTGTTGAATCTGCGCCCCCGTCTCCCAACGAGACAAGGTAGTGTCGGCGATCCCCATTAAGCCGGAGAGCACCTTTTGGGTAAGCCCGAGTTCGTCTCTCTTTCTCCGGATTTCGGCCGGGCTCAGTAGCCCTGCCGCGCTTCGGAGTGCGTCACTCAACTTTTCATCGGCGTCGTCGTCGAGTACGATTGTGCCGCAATTGTCACATCGAAGAACGTCCAGTTCGGTGAGTGTGACCGAGTACTTTCTTCCGTCGTGCTCCACCTCTGCCGAATAGGAAGGAAGCACGGTCTGGCTCACCGCGCGCTCGCGGCATGTAGCACATTTCAATGGGAAAGCCTTCATTGGGGGAGATTCCTGCTAAGGCCTTTGAGGATGGGCGTTGACTAGCGAGATAACTGGGACCTCAGGGTCAGAGTCGAGAAGAACAATCTCCACATAAAGACCGTACTTGAAGCCATCGACAGGGAAGATCGCATGATAGACAAAGTCGAATTCTTCGCTGTGGTTTTCTCGCCGCTCTCGGGCCTGTTTCAATTCGAAATTGCCGGATTCCACGCTTCGGATCAGAGCCTTCTTGATGGCCGTGGGAGTCATCCCAAGAAGCTCAGGATTCTCACGGATTCGGAGTTGAGTCCGATCGCTTTTCCATAGGACGCAATTACTTAGGCCACATCTCAATGCCTGGACGACCAAGCCGTATTCTCCGGGGTCGTCCATCAGTTGCCGATCCGCATCTGTGCATTTTCGTTACCCCTTGGCAGTGTAGTTCATCAACTTGCTTTAAGTCAAGTCGACGGATTCCAACCATTCACTTTAACCTAAATCCTTTCCCGGTTGTTCTTTGTAGTAGAGCAGAATCCATTAAGATATGGTCTTATCAAATATAAACGATGGACCAAATGTAATCTCTTTCGACGCCACGATGTCTAATTGCACAGGAAGCCGACCACTCGCTTCTTCCTCTCAGCCGCACTGGCAAATGGAGAAACCGCTTGGTTTCTGCATTAGCTCAGCTGCGACTCGTCACCCTCCCTGACTACTATCGAAAGGGATAGGGTCTCTGACCTGCAAAACCATCCGAACTCGCTTCACGAGTAATCCTTGCAAGCTATCCGCCTAGCACCGATCGGGGATTGTTTCATTCCGCATTTGCTGAGGTTGACAGTTTTTGCGTCAACTCTTTCGGATCGGACTGAAGCGACTCCCAGAAATTGTATGTGGGCAGATTCAGGCCCAGTCGCTGGTACGGGCAGACGTTCTTTCTCGGGCCCGAGCGGAACGGGTGGGTGTTCCAGAAGAGCCGCTTGAGATCGAGCATCGGCTGGGTCATCCGGCGGTGCCGTGATTGTTGCATCCGCAGCACGCTGTTCATGCACTCGACAGCGCTGCTCGCCCGGAACGTGTCCGCCAAGATGGTTGCGACGCGGGCGTACGCGGCTTGCTCCGGCGCGCTCAACGGGCCGTCGCGACCCACCGCGCGGACCAACTCCGTCCGCGCATCCGAGGGCGTCGGCCGGCGGTGACAAAGCCACCAACGCCAGGCCAGCGCCTCGCGCCAGTCTGCCCGAGGCTCGGCGGTCTTCAGGCGGTCATGCATCCGGTCCAGAAACGCCAGGCTCCGCGAGTCGTTCAAGAAGTTGCGGACCTTCGACCAGTCGAGGCCTGTCAGGTCCTTCAGCGCCTCGGCGATTTCGGCCGCCGCATCGGCGCGGTCGTTGAGTCGGCCGTTGGGGGTAAACAGGTCAAGTGCCGCGTGCGCACGGTCCCACGCGGACTCCAGTCGCTGGGCATTCTCAAACAGCGCGGTCGCCTTGGCCCACGCGGCGCGGGCGGTTTGAGCCACCCCACGCGCGTCGATCCCTTGTTGTTTCGCGGCGGCGACCTTGGCGTCGGCGGCCTCGGCCAACTCCCACACCGCCTCGACGCGGCGCCAGTGTTGGGACAGAACCCGCTTCGCCTCCATCGTGGTGTGGAAGACGTCCAGGCCGTGCGTCAGCGCCGGGGCCGACGGGTCGATGGCGCGGACGTTCGCGATTCGAGCCACTGCCGAGCCAATTCCCTTGGCGGCGTCGGAGATGGCGAATTCCAGAGACGAAAAGGGCTCCAATTGTTTCTTCCACGTCTGGGCCGATCGGTCCTTGGCATTCTGGCAAAAGACGGCCGTCATACTCGCGGGTTCGATTCCGACCAAAGTCGGCCGCCCCCAAAAAAGATCTCGTCGATCGCGAGGGTCTCGATTCGGCCGACACACGCCAGGTCGAGGACTGCCAAGATCACGCCGGCACGGTCGGCTTCGTCGGCGACCCAGCGACCGAGTGTCGAATGGTCGGGAACCTCCTCAGCGGGCAGGAGCACGCCGATCAGGTCCTCGACCTGTCGCAGGCTGACGCCCATGGCGAACGCGGTGGCGGCGAACTGTCGTTGCTTGTCCTTGTCGATGAGGACCCGACCTTCGGCCACGCGCTTCAGTCCGGCGATCACCTCGTGGAGTCGTAAATTCTCCGCGCGGAGTTCGGCCACGACATCGCCGTCCGGTTCGTCGGCGAGCCGCCGCTCGACCTTGCTGGCGTGCTTGTACACCGTCTCGCGGCTGCATCGGGACTGTTCGGCTTGTCGGGTGACGGCGCCGTGCTGACGGGAAATGACAGCCGCCGCGTTGAGGATCCAGGTGCACATAGGTAGATTGAACATGGAAAGCCCCTCCGTGATGGCGACGACCTTGGTCGGACGTCATTCCACCACGGCGGGGCTTTTCTTTCTACCGATCTGTCAACCGACTCGCTGACCGTTTCTGCCGAAACGAGATAATCCCACCGATCGCTGAGCCATGCGGTGTCTACGGGCATGAGTAAGAGAACTTCCAAGTAAAAGTACGATGACACCAAAGCAAGACGATGAGGCGCAATGACGACAGAAGAGGACGATCTCGTCGATGTCCAGGGTGTCATCCCTGATGCCAGTAATGGGATTGTGTTAGTGGGTGGCCGAGTAAGGTTGATCTCGACTGTGAACCCATACAAATGCCAGCGCTTGACACAACTTGACTATGGATGCCAATCATGTTCTAATCCTTCTACACCCTCTTCGGCTCGTCGTCGAGGGCGATAGGGTGCAAAGCCGATCACCAAGTATCGAGGTAAGAGGCGATACATGGGAAGCGTTTTCCGTAAGTGCGTGACACGTCCGATTCCACCGACCGCCACCGTCGCCACACAAGGCAGCAAGCGCGTCGCCCGATGGAAGAACAGAGCGTCGAAGTGGGCAACGGCCGAAGTCGTCGCCCGGCCCGACGGTCGCGAGGTCATCCGGGTTGAGAGCGGCACCTATTTCGCGAAATATCGAGACGCCGGCGGAGTGGTCCATGTCGTTCCGACAGGATGCCGTTCGGAGGACGCCGCGCGGCAAGCGCTCACCCGTCTGGAGCGAGACGCCGAACGGGTCAAGATTGGAGTCGCCACCCACGCCGAACTGGCAACGGCCGACGCCGCCGCCGCCCCGATCAAGCCGGCAATCGCCGACTATGTCGCCACACTCACCGGGTCGAGGACGCACCACCAGAACGTCGGGAGCAATCTCGCCAAGCTCACCGAGCAATTGAACTGGCACCGCCCCTCCGACCTACGCCGCGAGGATCGAGAGCGATGGCTCGCCGATCAGACACGTCAAGGCCGGTCCGCCCGATCCCGTAACGCCTATCAATCCGCCGCTAACTCGTTCGCCAACTGGTGCGTCCGTTCCTCACGGCTCACTTCCAATCCCTTCGACCGGATGCCGAAGGCGAACACCGACGCCGACCGACGACGCCAGCGTCGCGCCCTGACACCCGACGAGTTGCAACGGCTCATGCTCTCTGCGCAGAACGCACCAGAACGCCCGGCAGCGATACGGCTCGAAGAGAAGGGACAGAATGCTCGACGACCTGCCGAACGCCTCACGGGTCAAGAGAGGGCCGAAGTTTACGCCATCCTCGCGGGGACGGGAATCAGGATCGGCGAACTCTCTCAACTCCGCGTCGCCGACATCCGGCTCGACGACCGCATTCCCCATATCGACCTGCCAGCCCGAGTCACGAAGAACGGCGAGGACGATACGATCCCACTTCGGGACGATCTGGTCGCCCTGTTACGTCGCCGCGTTGAAGGGATCGACCCCGCGTCGATGCTCTACCCTATACCGAGCGATTTCATCAAACGGTTCAACGCCGATTGCCGTCGAGCCGACATCCCCAAACGAGACGAGCGCGGGCGGACGGTCGACATCCATGCACTGAGGACGACGTTCGGCACGTGGCTCGCGCGGTCCGGCGTCGCGCCCCGAGTCGCCCAAGCACTCATGCGACATTCCGACATCCGACTGACGATGTCGGTCTACACCGACCCGAAATTGTTGGACACCGCCGCCGCCGTCGCGGGCCTGCCGTCCGTTGCACCTGCTCCCGTTGCACCTCGTTCCGTTGCACCTGCTCTCTCCGTTGCACCGAGCGTTGCACCAACTCAGAGCATTTCGGGTGCAACGGAGTCATTCGCTGGCAAGGCTAAACGTCGTTCCAAGTCAGCATAACCCCTTACGGCGCAACAAAAAACCCGGTAATTAGCCGGGTTTATTTATATTTGGGGATCTAGGATTCGAACCTAGACTAACTGCTCCAGAGGCAGCCGTGCTACCGTTACACCAATCCCCAATGGCTTCGAAAGAAACCTTGGATTCTTTCGCTTCTCTGATATTATCTTCCCTTCGACCTTCCGACAAGAGATCCTCAGGACCTTTTCCCCTGACACATCGTATGCCTCGACCCTTTCCGGGGCCACGATCATTCTTTCCCCACCGCGGCGATTGTATGATGGGTTCTTCACGCGAGACGGGCCTTGGGTCGTGACCGG
>JAYVYS010000607.1:0-10495 GCA_043784005.1 Isosphaeraceae bacterium | reverse complement strand
GACCAAGCACCCGATCAGGTAATAGTCGTCAGGGTCGTACTCGTCAGCTCGATCCGAGTCTCCGATGCGATTGAAGAGCGCTGTGGCCACGCTGTCGAGACCAAGGCGGGCCGATGATCGTGCCAGGAGCCGAACCGCTTCGGTGTCGCGGGGTTTTTGCAAGAGCCGGGCGCGAGCGATGTCCGCCGCCAGGGTATATTCGCCCCGCTGATAGGCCTCGATCCCACCCGAAAAAACGCCTGCGCGCTGGCTGAATGCCGTGAGCCAGCCGCGCCAACGGTAGAGCCCCGCTCCCGCCGATCCCAATAAAAGAATCATGATGAAGCCGAGCGCAAGCCTGCCGCGGGTTCCAGCGTTTCCGCGGGTCTCTTTCATGCGCTAAGCCCCATGATCGTGCGACGGATTGCGTCCGCAAAGGACCTGTGATCGTCCGGCGAGTTTGGACAATCCCAAGACGCAGAATACCTTCACGAACCGAACCTCATCAATAACAAGGTCGTCCCGTCGGTAGAGGCAGCGTCAATGAAGCGAAGTGAGGACCCGCGAACGCGGCGACGACTTCGCGTCTGGCCGCGAGGTGAAGGTGGATCAGGCCACCCACGGCGTGGTGCCGGAAATACATGTCGTCTTCGGTGGTCAGAGATCCAAAACAGCCGGGGCAGTCGAGAGGATCGGCCCCCGGCACGAGTTTCCAGCGTCCCGACTTGTAGCCGCGAACGTCGGTTCCCGCTGGCCCTAGCCAGCAGTCTCTCACGAGGGTACGGCTTACGGGCATGGGCGGAGCCGGGTCAAGGAGAAGTTCGGCATCAAACGGCAAGATCCCTGCGCCGGCCACCGTCTCGCCGCCGATCACCATCGACCTCCCCAGGTAGGCTGTGCCGCCCCCTTCGGAATAAATCCGATGGCCCCCGCAGACGTGACCTTTCAGTTCGGCCATCAGGCTGAGGTTTTGAGACAATGCGCGTGCGTGAAGGTCGGGGAAACCGCATCCAATCATGACCAAATCGACCTTGTCGGGAAGTCGTTCGTCACGGATCGGTGAAAACTCGACGAGTTCCGCCCCCAGAGATTCGAGCGCTTCGAGCGTATCCGGGAAATAGGCCCCGAACGCTTCGTCCTGGGCATAGGCCACACGAAAGCGCCTCATTCCGCAGCGAACTGGCTCGGGCTCTTCCCAATCCCAGTGACGGCTCCTCGACAACGAACGGATCAGCCCCAGGTCGGCGAATTTCAAAAAGCTCGCACCCAGCCGATGGACCAGCGCTTCGGGGATGGGAGAGTCTCTGGGTGCTTGGCGGAGCGCGTCACGAACTTCGGGAATCGCCTCAACCGCGCCGACCACGGGCTTCTTGGTCGCGAGCATGATCATTCGCTTGAAAAACTCGAAATCGGCGGGATGTTCCAGACCGTCCAGGAAAACCGCGTCGACATTGTCTGGGACGCGCGGAAGATGAAACGAATCCCGGCTCGGACATTCGAGGACCGCGACCGTCGGAAGCTTTAAGGCATCGACAATCGGACCAAGCGCCCCGGGTAAATCGTAAGGCGGGCGAATGGGGAGGTCGGGGTTGTTTTCGAGCGTTCCTTCGACCAAGGCCAGATCGGTTTGGCGGGTGCCTCTAACGAAGACGGAGCGAAGGACGCTTTCGGGCATCAGCCAGGCGTCGAGATGACGGCCAGGTAGGCCACCCACTTGTCCCACGGCCTCGGTGGCGGTCGGACAGGCGCGAGATCGAAAGTGTTGGACCCGCCAATGCCTTGCGGTCAGTCCCGCGAGCCAGGCAAGGGCCGCGGTGGAAGGTTCGCTCCCAGTCGCAGGCATCGCCAGAGCCAAACGGGGAAGCGGATTCATGAATCATCCTGGCAAGGAGCGAGTGGCCAAGACAGCGCTCGGCCGCCCGGAAAGGTCGAAATCGGGTTCTTGCGTTGGAGTTCCCGGCTATCGGTTGCTTACGGAGAGAGAGAAACCAAGCCGGAAGGCATACTTCGCTGAGGATCACCGGAGAGTCGTGTCCTTTGAATGATAGAGCCTGCGGAGTCGAGGTCAAGAGCGTTACCACTGCGGGAATTCGAGTCGAAACAACCTAGCTGGCCACTGTTGTTCACTGGTGAATCAAAGTCGAATCGTTCGGAAGTCGATGTTGGGCACCGAATCTGTAAAAACGAATTCCTTGGGACAGGTCGGCTCCGCTTGTCGAGAATCGTCCCTTTGACTATCGTACGGCGATCTCACTGCCTCGTCGCGAACATTTCGATACCCAAGGGAGACGACCCAAGGATGGGAGTCATCTCGAAGAGTCTGTTGGCTGGCGTCATGCTGTTTTGGCTCCGGATGCCGAGCGTTGCCGACGACCTGCCGCCATTACCCCCGGTTGCCAAGCAAAAGCGATCTGCGATCGACCCGAAATCGACTGATCCCGTCGTTCGCAAATCTGCGGAGAACCCAAAAGCGGCGACCGCCGAATCGAGGACAAGGGTCACCAGCCCGGCCAAGAACGCGGAGCCTGCTCCCAAGGTTTCCTCCGCTGGCAAAGGCGCGGCCACCTCTGATGAGGAGGTTACTCAGCTACGTACCGAGACCGCCGATCGCCTTGCCAAGCTTCCCAAATCCGATGACAAGGACGCGACGACAGCCTCCAAGGCCCTCCGGGAGGTTCTTGAAGAGCGGGTCAAGTGGCTCGATGATTGGGATAAAGCCGTGAAGGAACGGGTCGCGGCCGAAAACCCCGAGCAGAGCCCCGAAAAGCAAGCCGCGGAGTGGAAGGCCGACCTGGAAAGAATCACCACGAGTCTGGAGCAGACGGCGAAAGACCCGGATTCATTGCTCCCGGTCACATTCCGCAAACTTCCCACCGAGGTTCCCGACACTCTTCGGAACGAGTTGAAAGAAACCATCGACTCGGCCCAAAACGAACTCAAAGATTGGTCGAGCAAGCGGGAGCAAGCGCGTTCGAATCCTTCCCGCAAGGAAGGAGGCGACCTCGCGGCGCTTCGAGCGGCGCGCGATCAGACGTTTCGCCGAGTCGCCGGATTGAAAGCACGCAGTCTCGAACGCGAGGCGGCCGTTGATCAGGCCAAGAGTTCCGAAGCACGCGACATGGCGCGGGAAAAGCTTCTCAATTTTCAGTGGGAGTCGCGCGTGGAGACCGAGCGATTGCGCGGGCAAGAGTCGCGCCTGACGCTCGAAACAAAACGTTCCGACCTTTTGTCGCTGAATCTCCAATTGCAGGAGGCTCATGTTCAGCTCGCCGGAAAAACGCTTGACCGAATGAAGGGTCGGTACAGCAAGCTCGCGGCGCGTCAGGAACGCGAACTCAAGACGGAGGCAGTTAAGGAGCAATCGCGTGCCGCGAATTCCGATGATCCGCTGGAACGGTACCGGGCGAAACGAACCGCCGACCTCCTGGAACTCAAGGCGAAGGTTCTCAAAAGCCAAGATGCCTGGACCACCGACCCCTCCCCCTCGCTCGTGGAGCAGAAGGCCAAAGCCGACCACGCTGAAACCGATTACGATAACGTCAAAAAACTCCTCGACGATGGCAAGATCAGTCATCTAGACGCGCTGCGGCTCAACAACGACTTCCGTAGGATCGGTACCGAGCGGGATGTGATCGTACGGAACGAACTCGCGATCGCGGCTAACCGTTTGACACTCGCGGAGAACGCGCTTAGCAACGTCGAACTCGACCTGATCAACGACGCGAGAGACGATCGCTACGAGCTCGATACGCTCCTCCAAAGCCTTCCTCGATCACTCCAAGCGCGCGCCATCACGATCTTTCAAGAGATCGAACAGAAGCATATGGACCTGTTGACTCGCGAACGAGACGCCCTTCAAAAACTCGCCTCGCGTTCCGAGCAAACCCACGAACAGATCTTGCGACGAATCAAGATCCTCGACGACCACTTTGGATTTATTAGAACACATATGTTTTGGGTACGTGACGAGGAACCGATCGGGTTGCAAGCCTTGCCCTTGGTGCAGCGAGAAGGAAGGCAGATCTTTCGAGCGGGGCTGGCGATCTTGGCACTCGCGGTCGACCCCAAGAGCTGGGGGCGGGTTTCGCCAGAATTCCTGATCGCGGCGTTCGGGCTTGTCGTGTTTCCTTGGCCGTTCTATCGCGCACGTCGAGCGCTTCGGGCGCTTGCGCTCGGCCAAGACGTCCCGCCTTCGCCGGAAATCTGAAGTCGAGGATGCGCGAAATCATCGCTTGAGCAAAAAAGTGTTCGCGAGTGGGCGGCACGCGGTTCCATGCTCCGAACCGGGCCGGTACGGCAGAGGCTTTCGGGGTGCGGGGCGACTACGACCTGTGTCACCCCCGATCGAATGATAGAGCGTCTTTCGTTCCCGTTCCCTAGGCTCAACGGATTATTTCGCGGTGCTTTACGACCAATTTGAGCCTGTGAATCGAGGATGACCTTGCCATGCAAACTTTCAAGCGGCTGATGATTGGAATCGCGCTCTCATCACTCTGGCCAGCCTATTTTGGCCTCGGAGCGTATGCGGCCAGACAGGCTCCTTGGCCGCGAAGCGTCGCGTTTCCAGTCTCGACGGCACTCATCGTCATCGCCCTTTCTGCTTTGGCGGGGAGCCTGGTGCGAAGAGTTTTCGCGCCGGGAGGTCCCGCCGAGGAAATCTTCATAATGCCCGGGGAAGTCAGCCGCCAGGCGCGACGTGCGGCAGCGACCTTGATTCTCGCGAGCCTCATGCTCTTGATGCCTGGCTGGATGATCCGTCAAGGATTCATCGCGCCAGAAGGACGCCCCATCGCCGCACCCACCACACTCCGACTTCTGACCCTGTCGTTCGAACTCGTCGTCTTGGCGGTATCTGTCCGGGTGTTCCGGCGCAACTCCGCACTCATTCGCTGGATCTCTCTCCCTTCGTCGCGATTCGGATGGATCGGCCGGCATGCCCGAACCTTGGCCGTATCGATCCTGGCGGGGGTTCTCGCGGTGATCGTTCTTGACGCGAGAGGTTACAGCTTCTCGGCGAGAAAATTGGCGGCTGGCGCGGCGGGTTCGCTGGTGGTTGTTTTCGTTTGTTGGGGGGTGCACAGGGTTTTGATCCGATCGATCGATCGACATGCTTGGCGCTGGATGATGTTGGGAAGGATGCTTAGACGTCGCGGTGAGGTGGATAGTTTGGGCCTGCCGGAAGACCTCGTCGGCAGACTTCGACGCCTCACCGTCTGGGTCTCGATCGGGGTGGGAATTGTGCTCTCGTCCTGGGTCTGGGACCTCGACCTCGCATTCTTTCGGTTCATCAGCGAGCAACCACTCTGGCCTGTCGACAAGGAGGTTTCCGTCACCTTCGGCGAGTTGACGCGGGCTGTCGTCGTCCTGGGCCTCGCGGCCGTGGCCTGGCGACACATGAGCACGTTCTTCGCCGTCGCGATTTTTCCCAGGATTCCCGATGATCCGGGAATTCGATTCGCTCTGGTGACACTCTGCCGCTACGCGGTGCTGGCGATCGCGCTGATCATCTGCCTCGCCTCGATCCACCTAGGTCTTGAAAAGATCGGCGTCGTCGTGGCCGCCTTGGGAGTCGGCCTCGGGTTCGGTTTGCAGGAGATCGTCTCGAACTTCGTCTGTGGGATCATCCTGCTTCTCGAACGGCCGATTCGTGTCGGAGATGTCGTAACGGTCAGCGGCATGAGCGGCAAGGTTGACCGGATCAACATCCGAGCGACCACGATTACGAACGGCGAGAATCAGAGCATTATCGTGCCGAATCGAGCTTTTATCACGGGTGACCTGGTGAATTGGACCTTGAAAGACAAGATCATCCGGGTGTCACTCAAGGTAAAGGTCGCGCCGGGTACCGACCCGGATAAGGTCGCGGATCTGCTTGTGGCGCTCGCTCGAGAAGACCCTGACGTGCTGCGAAACCCCGCACCTACGGCGTTGATGGAAGAGTTCTGCGACTCTGCCTTGATTTTCAGTCTCTCGGCACACGTTCCCGAGCCAGGAGTCGCGGGCCGTGTGAAACACCGGCTCTTCACGCAGATCCAACGCCGGTTCGCCGAGGCGGGTGTCTTGATACCGCTTCCGACACAGGCCCTTGTCTTGCGCCCGATCGACCCGGCGTGCGACAGTTTGTGGGCGAGGATGAGCGAACCGATTCGATTTGACACCGCCTCGCCGGTGCCCGCGCCTCATGTGGCGACCCGGCAAGATTCAGCCAACCTGTCGGAAGAGCCTCACCGTCCCGTCCCGAGCTTTTCAAGCGGTTTGGACTCCATCGAAGCATCGAGGTCGTAGAAGATCTCGCAGAGTTTGCCGAGCAATCGTCCCGCTGCGGCGGTGGCCTCGGAAACCTTTCCGTGGGCGACGTCGAGTGGAACCTCGTTCACGAAGAACGCGAAGACAAGCGGGCGACCCGAGGACGTCTCCATGTAGCCAGCGAGTGCCTTGCTGGTGAGGATCGGCTTGTCATTAAGCCCGTTTTCGACCCAGTAAGTCCCGGTTTTGGCCCGAGCGTGGCCACGTGCCGGGCTGTCTTGGGGAACGGCTTTGGCAAGCGTGCCGTCGCGACCGAGGACTGGCAGCGCAGATTCATAAGCCGGGAAGTCGGGTCGACGAGCCATGGCGCGAAGGAGCGTGACCGCGGCGCGAGGCGTTACGAGATCAGCGCGCGCGCCACCGGCCCCTCCACCGAATGAAACGCTCTCAGGCTCGATTCCAAGCCCTTTGAGCAACTTACCTTCCTGCAAGAGCCCTTCCGCCAGCGTCCGGTCTCCGTGGTGGGCCGCGACCAGTAAAGGTAAGGTGCTCGCATGCAGGTTATGACTGACTTTCAAGATGACCTTGAGGTTTTCTTTGAATGGCGGCGAGGTGTATTCGGCCACCTTCGGCAAAGTTGAGACTTCAAGCCGCGCGGGAAGCTTGTCGGAAGGGTTATCCGCGACAGACGCGGCGTCGACTTTGACGCCACGGTTTCGGAGGGCCTCAATGAAGAGGGTGCGGGCGTAGGAGGCCGGGTCTTCAACCTCATAAATCTTGACGAGCGGAGCATGTCCAAGGGGCACTTTGCCACGGACCGAGAACCGTCTCGGACCGACGGATCGAACCTCAAGGGACGGAGCTTCTCCCGCGGGGACCGTCTCCACACGAACATCCGCGCTTACAAACGCGGTCCGCGGTGAAAGTTTCACATCGGCGGGTTCACCCATCGTCTCGGCGGGGCGTGCGATCACGTCCACGACGTTATCATTCACTATGATGGGAGAAAGCCGCGAGGGACCACTCCCCGTGCTGGTCGCCGAATCGAATAAGCGGTCGTCAACGAGGACATCTCCGGAAATCACCTTGATCCCCGACGCTAAAACCTCACGCGCCAAATGGTCAAGTCCGGCCAGCGGATCAGGCTTCACGACGCTACTTTTGAGGTTGCCGCCCGAGTAGGTGTGGTCGTCGTCGACGAAAAGCAGGGTTCCCTCAGGCCCGGTTCGTCCGCCAAGGCAAAGGTCTCCTTGGGCAACGAGAATGAGGTCGCCTTTGAGAGTCCCGTTGGACTCGACGCTCCCCCGACGTACCACCGGCGTCTGGAATCGATAGTCCGCGCCGAGGTCGACCAAGGCGGCGGCGGTGGTGAAGAGCTTTGTCACAGAAGCCGGGCAAAACAGCTCATCGGGGTTCCGCTCGAAAACCGTGGCACCGGTCTTGGCGTCGACGACGAGCAGACCCCAGTGCCCGGATTTATAGCCGGGAGACTTCAAGACCGTTTCGACCCGCATAGCCAGTGGATCCGCAGCAGCGGCGAGGGTGACGAAACCTCCAACGACGATTGCCAAAATTCCGAGTCGGCACGCCATGCCACGCCCTCCGTTTCCGATCGATCCCGCAGGTGAACGAACACCGGCACCACCGCTTCAATGGAAACCGTATTCTTTCCGAGCCGGGAGCAAGATGCCAGTGACCGGGGCGAGAAGTCGAGAAGGAAATCGTCTCCAACGAACGATGGCTTCGCCATTCGAAGACAACGCTATTCTCAGTTCTCAGTCCCCCGTCGCGGCTTTTTGAATTCCACCGAAAAGACTGGCGCGAAGATAGTCGCGATTCAATCTCGCGATAAATTCCAGCCGGATTTCTTTCGGACAGGCGGCTTCACATTCTCCGTGGTTCGAGCAGTTGCCAAAACCCTCGGCGTCCATCTGGTCGACCATGGAGAAGACCCGTCGAAAGCGTTCGGCCTGGCCTTGTGGCAGGACATTCAGGTGAGTGGCTTTCGCCGCGACAAAAAGCATGGCCGACGCATTGGGACACGCCGCGACGCATGCCCCACAGCCGATGCATGCCGCGGCGTCCATCGCGAGGTCCGCGTCGGGCTTCGGGATCAGATGCTCGTTCGCCTCGGATCCATTTCCCGTGGCGACCGACACAAATCCCCCCGAGGCGATGATCCGATCGAACGCGGTTCGATCGACCATGAGATCCTTCATGACTGGGAACGCTTCGGCTCGCCAGGGTTCAAGCGTAAGGTCGTCTCCATCCTTGAAGCTCCGCATATGAAGCTGGCAACACGTGGTCGCGCCCCGAGGGCCGTGGGCGTTTCCGTTGATGACGAAGCCGCAACTGCCGCAGATCCCCTCGCGACAGTCATGATCAAAGGCGATCGGGTCTTCACCCTTCAAGATCAGCCCTTCGTTCACGACGTCGAGCATTTCCAGAAACGACATGTCGGGGCTGATGCCCTTGGCTTGGTAACTGACGAACTTTCCCTCGGCCTGCCGCCCTTTCTGGCGCCAGACGTTAAGGGTCAGATTCAATGTCTTCTCGGTGGCGTGTGCGCCCATCGAATCTCCTTCAGTGACTTCAAGCAGGGCCAATGGAGCAATGACTCAAGGGCCGAGAATGAGGAATTTCTCCGGTCGGGCATTGGCCGATTTCCCATTGGCCATGCCTTTCTGTTCAGGCGGAAGAAGATCAAGGGACGGACTTATTTGTAACTTCGGGTCTGAAGATGAATATTCTCGAAGTTGAGAGGCTCGACGTTTCGGATGGGAGGTTTATCCTGGCCCGCGTATTCCCACGCCGCGACGTGGCAGAAATCCTTGTCGTCTCGAAGCGCCTCGTGGTCCTCGGTTTGGTACTCCTCGCGGAAGTGCCCGCCGCATGATTCCCGGCGTTCCAGCGCGTCCCGACAGATCAACTCGCCGAGTTCGAGGAAATCGGCAACCCGCCCGGCCTTTTCCAGCGATGCGTTGATTTCGTCCCCCGTCCCCGCCACGCAAACGTCTTTCCAGAATTGTTCGCGGAGCGCGGGGATCTTCTCCAAAGCGATCTTGAGGCCCTTCTCATTGCGGGCCATACCGCAGTACTCCCAAAGGATTTTGCCAAGCTCGCGGTGGAACGTGTCGACCGTGCGCTTTCCCTTGATCCCCAGTAACGTCTTGAGCCGGTCGGCCACCCAGGTTTCCGACTGTCGAAACGCTGGATGATCGGTCGAGACCTTGTCGAACTTGTTCGAGGCTAGGTAATTTCCGATGGTGTAGGGGACGACGAAATAGCCATCCGCCAGGCCCTGCATCAAAGCGCTCGCTCCCAGTCGATTGGCCCCATGATCCGAGAAATTCGCCTCACCGAGCACGAACATGCCCGGGATCGTGCTCATTAGGTGGTAGTCGACCCAGAGCCCACCCATCGTATAGTGAAGGGCGGGATAGATACGCATGGGAATCTTATAAGGATTCTCATCCGTGATCCGCTCGTACATATCGAAGAGGTTGCCATAACGCTCTTTCACCTTTTCGACGCCGATGCGCCCGATCGCGTCGGAAAAGTCGAGGTAGACGCCCAGGCCTGTCTTTCCCACCCCCCTGCCCTCGTCGCAAACCTCCTTCGCCGCGCGCGAGGCAATGTCTCGCGGGGCGAGGTTGCCGAAGCTCGGGTACTTGCGTTCGAGATAGTAGTCGCGCTCGTTTTCGGGAATATCGTCGGGCGCGCGCTTGTCCCCTTTTTTCAAGGGCACCCAGATCCGCCCATCGTTCCGAAGCGATTCCGACATCAAGGTGAGCTTGCTCTGGTGCTCGCCCGTCACGGGAATGCAAGTCGGGTGGATCTGGGTGTAACAGGGGTTCGCGAACGCAGCGCCCTTTTTATACGCGCGCCAGATCGCCGTGGTGTTGCAGCCCTTGGCATACGTGGCCAGGTAGAAGACTGTGCCATAGCCTCCGGTGGCCAAGATCACTGCGTCGGCGGCGTGCGACTCGATCTTGCCGGTTTCGAGGTCCCTCGCCACGATCCCACGCGCCTTGCCGTCAACCACGACAAGCTCTTGCATCTCATGCCGTGAATACGATTTGATGGTCCCCAGGCCAATCTGTCGTTCAAGGGCCTGGTAAGCACCCAGCAAGAGTTGCTGCCCGGTCTGGCCTCTCGCGTAAAACGTTCGTGAGACCTGCGCTCCACCAAACGATCGGTTCGCGAGCGTGCCGCCGTATTCGCGAGCGAAAGGAACCCCCTGGGCCACGCATTGGTCGATGATGTTGAG
>JAYVYS010000606.1:0-2820 GCA_043784005.1 Isosphaeraceae bacterium | reverse complement strand
GAGGTGTAGGGTTTGGGGCAGGGAATCCAGACGTAGAAGGTGGCATCGGGCGAGGGGACATCCCAACCGAGCTTTTTCAGGGCACCCACGAAGGCGTCGCGCCGCGCCTTGTACAGGGCACGGATCGGCGGGGTCAGGGTGCCGTATTCATCAAGGGCCGTCTTGGCGGCGTGCTGAATGGCGGTAAAGATGCCGGAATCCGTGTTCGCCTTCACCTGCCCGAGCGCGGCGATCAAAGGGGCTCCACCGATGGCGAAACCGACGCGCCATCCGGTCATGTTAAACGTCTTTGAGAGGCTGTGGAACTCGACGCAAACCTCCTTCGCGCCGGGAAGCTCCATGATGCTCGGGGCGGGCTTGTCGAAGTACATCTCGTTGTAGGCGGCGTCCTGCGCAATCACGAGGTTGTGCTGGTTCGCCAGGTCGATGACTTTCTGAAAGAAGGGCAAGTCGGCCGTGCCGCCGGTGGGGTTGTTCGGATAGTTCAAAAACATCAACCGCGCGCGATTGAAAACGTCGAGCGGGATGGCGTCGAGGTCGGGCCGGAATCCAAGCGACGCTTCCAGCGGCATCGTGTAAATGTCCGCCCCCGCGAACATGCTGCTGCTGCGATAGACAGGGTAGCACGGGTCGGGAACAAGGCTGATGTCGGCGGGATTGAGTACGGCGAGCGGAAAGTGCGCGATGCCTTCCTTCGAACCGATCAGAGGCAAAATCTCGGTGTTCGGGTCGAGGTCGATTCCGTACCGCGACTTGCAGAACGCGGCGATCGACTGCCTTAGCTCGGGCGCGCCTTGATCGAGCGCGTATTGATGAAACGCCGGGTTTTCGACATGTTTTTGAAGGCTGCGGATGATGGGGGTGGGGGTGGGTCGGTCAGGGTCTCCCACGCCGAGGTTGATCACGTCTCGGCCCGCGGCGATCGCGGCCTTTTTCTTCTTGTCGATCTCGGCGAACAGGTATGGAGGAAGCTTCTGCAACCGCTCGGATTTCACAAAGGAGGTCGGCATCGGTGTGGCATTTCCTGCTTCGATTCGTGGGCGAGGGCTTTCAATGACAACACGTTGTCGTCAGGCCATGGCCGCTTCGGGAATGTTGTCGTTGGCGTAAACATTTTGAACGTCGTCGTTTTCGTCGAGGATATCACGAAGCCTCAGCATCCGTTTCCCAAGATCGACGTCGAGGTCGACGGTCGTCGTCGGGATGTAGCTGGTCTCCGCGGATTCGACGGCGATTTTTCCGGCCTCAAGGGCCTTGCGGACGGATTCGAGGGCCTTCGGATCGCAGGTGACTTCCCAGTAGTCTTCGATCCGCTCGACATCGTCCGCGCCCGCTTCAAGGGCGACTTCCATCAGGTTTTCTTCGCTGACGTGCTTGGCATCAATGACGAACAGGCCTTTGAAGTTAAACAGGTAGCTGACACAACCGCTCGCTCCCAGGTTTCCTCCGCAGACCTCGAAGGCCTTGCGTAGCTCGCCCGCGGTACGGTTGCGATTGTCCGTCAAAACCTCGCACAGGACGGCCACGCCGCCGGGGCCGTATCCTTCGTAAACGATCTCGTCATAATTATCGGCACCGAGTTCGCCCGTCCCTTTTTTGATCGAGCGATCGATGTTGTCTTTCGGGCAACTGTACGATCGGGCCTTGTCGATTGCGTAGCGGAGCTTCAGATTGGAATCGGGATCGCTTCCGCCGTGCTTCGCGGCCACCTGGATAGCCCGACAAAGCTTGGTGAAGAGCTTGGCCCGTTTCGCGTCGACGGCGCCTTTGCGATGGGCGATGTTCGCGGAATGAGAGTGGCCTGCCATAAGTTTTCACAACTCCTCTTCAGGTGTTTCCGATGCCGCGGCCGACGCGGTTTCTTTCGAGAATTCGTCGAGTCCGGAGAGCAACCCTCGTTCCACCGCCCAAGACAGAACCGAGACTCGTGATCAATATCGGTGGAAGTCGGAGGCCGCTCTACGGCGTGTCCCCCGTCGACGCCTTGGGAACTTGCCCGATTTGCTTGAGGGATTCGAGCTTCTTGCGAATCTCGGGGAGACGCTTGTCGGGCGGGTTGCTCTTGGTGGCCGCCTTCTCGGCGGACTCCCAGGCAGTCTTGGCCTTCGCGGCTTCCTGGAGCTGAAAATAAACGTCGCCAAGGTGTTCGAGAATGGTCCCATCCGTCGGAGCGATCTCGATGATCTGCTTGACCGCTTTCTCCAGCGGTTCGACAGCCTCTTTGGCCTTGCCTCGCTTGAAGAGAACCCAGCCCAGGCTGTCAAGATAAGCGCTGTTCTCGGGCTCCTCCTGAACGGCTTTGCGGATCATGGCCTCGGCTTTTTCGAGGTTCTTCCCCTGCTCCGTGTAGAGATAACCGAGGTCATTGTTGACTCCGGCGTCGTCGGCGTCGCGCTCCAGGAGGATTTCGAGTTCCGCCTCTCCCTTGCCATAATCGCCCAGGTTGACATAGGCGATGGAAAGTTGCTGGCGTGCGGTTTTGACGACTTCTTCATTATTCGGAAACTTCTCGAGCAGTCCCTTGAGCGTCGCAATGGCATCTTCGTTACGGCCGGCGCTGGTTTGAATGCTACCCAGGATCAGGGCCGGTCCGGGATTGTTCGGGTCGCGCTTCACGGCGGCCTTGAGCAAATCCACCGCCTCGTCGAGCTTGCCCGTCTGACTCAAGACAACCGCGAGCTGCGTCTGTCCGTCGAGATCGTTGGGGTCGAGCTTCAGGGCTTCTCTCGCGGATTTGATGGCGGCGGCGTTGTTTCCCGAGAGACGGTAATACTGCGCGAGTTGCACGAGTTGACGCGGTTTGCGCTCGTCGGGATATTT
>JAYVYS010000605.1:0-2142 GCA_043784005.1 Isosphaeraceae bacterium | reverse complement strand
GTCAATGTCCCCGCGCTCGCGATCAGTGTGGTCGTCCATCTCGGCATCCTCGTCTGCCTCGCGGTGACGGGGATCGTGGTGCATCACGAGGTCGGTCGGCAGTTTGAGTCGGTTTCGGCCGTCGACACGCGGATTGATCGCAGTCTAGAGAAGATGCAATATCAGGACCTCGACCAGTCGGCCGATCGGCCGTCGCTGGTTCCCGCCGCCGGGTCGTTCGCGCCGAACCTCGCCACGATGACTTCCGCCGGGCAGGCGGGAGGGCCTCCGATTCTGACCAAAGAGCCCGCGAGCGCCCTATCGCTCGCTCGGGTCGACATTCAGCGCGCCACGCAATCGGTCGTTCCCTCGGCCATGATGCTCGGGCAAACTGTTTCCATCAAAGGGAATGGGGCCGAGTATGTGGGTTCGGCCGAGGGGGCGGTGGACCGAATCGCCGAGGAAATTCTCCGCAGGCTCGAACAAGGGCGGACGCTGGTGGTCTGGGCGTTCGACGCCTCGGGGAGCCTTCAAGCCGAGCGCGAACGGCTCTCCAAGCATATTGAAGCGGTCTACAGCCACATCTCCCAGCTCGACGACAAGCAGCTCGCAACCGACGGAGCCCTTTTGACAGAGGTCGTCGCCTTCGGCCAGGATCGCAAGGCGATGACTCCGTCTCCCACCGATGACCTCCCCACGATTGCCACCGCGATCAAAAGCGTGGCGCTTGACGCCTCGGGGATCGAGTCGACGTTCCAGACTGTGGCCATGATTGTCGACAAATGGGGCCGGTATCGCGATTCCAAGGGGAACCGCTACCACACGATGATCATCGTGGTGACCGACGAGGTGGGTGACGACGAGAATTACCTGGAAACCGCGATCGAGGCCGCCACCAAGGCGAAAGTGCCCGTTTACGTGCTCGGATCGCAAGCGATCTTCGCCCGAACCGAAGGCCGGATGAACTACACCGATCCGAAAACAGGGCAGAAATACTACAATTTGCCTGTGCGGCAAGGCCCCGAATCGGTTGTGCCCGAGCAGATTCGGATGCCGTTTTGGTTCGGCGGCGATCAGTACGATATCCTCGACTCGGGCTTCGGTCCGTACGCCTTGAGCCGTCTGGCGGGAGCGACCGACGGAATCTTTTTCGTGACCCGGCTTGGTGATCGCCGCATGGGATTCGACCCGCAAGCCATGCGCGAATACAAGCCCGACTGGCTCAGCAGGCCGCGCTACGAGGCCGAGGTGGAGAACCACCCGATCCGCAAGGCGGTGATCGAGGCGGCGATGATCACCCAGCAAAACAACCTGCCGGGGATGCCTTCGCTGCTCTTCCCCCCGGTCGACGCTCCGGAATTCAAGGAAGCGATGGAGCGAAACCAGGCCCTCACGGCGCGGGTGCAATACACTGTGGACGCCGCGCTGGAGCCGATCGCCTTCGTGGTCAAGATGCGCGACCGCGAGACCTCTCGCCGCTGGATGGCCCATTACGACCTGATCCGGGGGCGGCTCATGGCGATGAAAGTGCGTGCTTATGAGTACAACATGGCCTGCGCCCGGATGAAGAAGGACCCGCAAAAGTTCACCAAGCCCAACTCCAACGCCTGGAAACTCGTCCCCGACACTGAAATTCACGCCAGCGACAAGGCCGCCGAAGCAGGCAAACAAGCGGTGAAGCTCCTCGAAAAGGTGGTTGAGGAGCATCCGAACACTCCCTGGGCTTTGCTCGCCCAGCGCGAAAAGAAAGACCCTCTCGGTTTCAAGTGGGTGGAGACCTATGTTGCCCCAATCGTCCGACGTGATAACAACGGAGACGCCGCGGCCAAGAAAAAGGCACAGATGAACATGGCCAAGCCCATGGCACCTCCGCCGAAGCTTTGAGACAGGATGATGGCGGGAGCGGCGGGTCCACGGCGAGGCGGTGAATCCTTAATTAAGGAGTTGCACGATCATCAACGACCGAATTCCACGATCGGCGAGGGTCTCCAGAGCCCGTCGTGCTCGGAAACGGTTATCACGGATTGACTTATGTCCACGATCAACGGGGTCTGGAGACCCTCGCCGATTGGGCCTCGTCCATGCTCAGCCGAGATTTAAGGTTTCTCCTTGTGGCTCATGTGCCCGATTCGGTGGTTAGTGGACATCCGAGCAAGATCCGTA
>JAYVYS010000604.1:0-2543 GCA_043784005.1 Isosphaeraceae bacterium | reverse complement strand
TGGCCGCCTCTTTCGCACCTCCGCAGATATGGACTTTCGGCGCACCCGAAAAGCCGTTGCGAACCTCCAGGTCGGTCCAGGCGATCCCGCGTGCCCATCCTGTGCCGATCGCCTTGAGGATCGCCTCCTTCGCCGCCCAACGTCCCGCGAAATGCTCGATGGCGTGCTTTCGCGAATGGCAATAGCGGATTTCCCGTTCGGTGTAAACCCGGCGGAGGAAGAGTTCGCCATGATGCTCGATCATCTTGCCGATGCGCGGACACTCGATGATATCCGTGCCAATCCCCAGGATGTCCATGCCGTCGCGTCTCAAAGAGCGGGTTGGTCACGTCGCCCAAGCCAGGCGACCGATACCTAGTCTAACCCTCCACGAACGATCCGGCCAAGTCATCGTGCTCGACGAAAATGCTCAAGGATCACAATCGTTCACACATTTCCGTGCGACACCAATCTCGGATCGCGAACACTCCCTCAACTGCGCTATAATAGAGGTTCTTCACGAACGTATTATGAATCCGGAATCGGTCGAAGTAGGGAACACCGCCGCTTCGGAGCCCGATGGTTTCTATGGGAGGTGATCGCACCTCGACCGGGTTACATCGAAATCACCCATCAGGGACGGACTCGCATGGATCTGCTCGCCGACTTGACCGCCCCGCAACGCCAGGCAGTGACTCATAAAGATGGGGCGCTGCTCGTGCTCGCGGGGGCGGGGTCGGGAAAAACACGGGTCATCACCCGGCGCGTCGCTTACTTGATGAAGGAAGGTGTCGCCGGCAAGAACATCCTCGCGCTGACCTTCACCAATAAGGCCGCTGGTGAAATGCGACAGCGGATCGAAGCCGCCTCGCCCGATTCGAAGGTCTGGGTCGGCACGTTTCACGGCCTTTGCGCCCGGTTGCTCCGACAATATTCGACGCTCGTCGGAATCGACCGCAACTTCACGATCTATGACCAGGCCGACCGCCTTCGCGCTGTGAAGCAGGTCATGAATCAGCTCGACCTCGCCAACATCTCGGTGAGCCCCGAGAAAGTCGAGGGCGCGATCAGCCGAGCCAAGAACGAGTTGCTCACACCCGAGGCTTATGCCAGGCGCGGGGGCGATCACGTCGCGGCGGTTACCTCCAAAGTGTACGGCCCTTACCAAAATCGCCTTCGCGAGTCGTCCGCGGTCGACTTCGACGACTTGCTCGTTCACCTCGTCACGATCCTGAAGGCGCATCCGGACGTTCGCGCGGATCTCGACCGCCGCTTTCGCTACGTTCTTGTCGACGAATATCAGGACACCAACCGCGCCCAGTACGCGATCGTCCGCGCCTTCTCGGTCGATCATCCCAACCTTTGCGTGACCGGCGACCCCGACCAGTCGATCTACGGTTGGCGTGGGGCAGATATGAGCAATATTCTCGAATTTGAAAAAGACTTTCCGGGCTGCAAGGTGGTGAAACTCGAACAAAACTACCGAAGCACGAAGAACATTCTTCAGGCGGCCGACCACCTGATCCGTCACAATCACAGGCGCAAGGCCAAGTCGCTTCTGACCGACAACCCGAGAGGCATGTTGGTTGAGCTCACGATTTATCCCACCGAGACCGAAGAGGCGCAAGGGGTCGCCGGCACCATCGTCAGCAAAGTCCGCGAAGGCGAATACGGGTTCGGCGATGTCGCCGTGTTCTGTCGCGTCACGGCCCTCACCCGCAAGATCGAGCTGGCTTTCCGCGCCGCCAGAATTCCCTATCAGGTCGTCGGCGGAATGTCGTTCTATGAACGTCAGGAAGTCAAAGACGTCCTCGCTTATCTAAGCTTAATGGCGAACCCGAAAGACGATTTAGCCTTCCTGAGAGTCGTGAATCTGCCTCCGAGAGGGGTGGGAGAGACGAGTCTTGAGAAACTCTCGGATCGGGCCAAGGCACTTGAGCTGCCGATGCTGGCGATGGCGCGTCAGGCCGCGGCGGTGCCCGGGTTGAAGGATCGAGCGATTGCCGCGCTTCGCGATTTCGCGATGTTGATGGATGAGTTAATCGAGCTTCGCGAGCATACGGCCGAAGAGGTCTTACGACGACTCCAGACACTCTCCGGCTACCGTGATTTTTTGAAGCTAGATGCCAAAGGGGGCGACGAGCGGCTCGCGAACGTGGACGAGTTGATCTCGGCGGCACGCGAGTTTGACCGCGAACACCCGGGCACGACGGTCGTCGATTTCATGGAAGAGGTCACACTTTCGTCGGCCGTCGATCGCTGGAAAGATGAAGGGGGGTCCGTCACCCTCATGACCCTGCACGCGGCGAAAGGCCTGGAGTTTCCGTTGGTCTTTATTGTAGGCCTGGAACAAGGGTTGTTGCCACACTCTCGGGCCAACGAGAGCGACGACGAAATGGAAGAGGAACGGCGTCTTCTCTTCGTGGGGATCACTCGCGCTGAGCGGGAGCTATTTCTGAGCCATTGCCGCGTTCGCGAATTTCGAGGCCAGCGTCAGGTCACGATCCCCTCGCGTTTCTTGTCGGAGCTTCCCGAAGAGGTTTTGAATCTTCGCGACCTCTCGG
>JAYVYS010000603.1:0-2504 GCA_043784005.1 Isosphaeraceae bacterium | reverse complement strand
ATCCCGACCGCTTTCGCATCGGCAACGTCGCGTGGGAGACCGGGCTCGACTATTCGATGAGCCATCGCTTCACCATCGACTACCCGGAGGACTACGCGTTCCTCGACGCGGTTTACGGAGAGCTCTACCGGCCGTATGAGGCGCCCTTCTCCCTCGCGCGCGTGCTCGCGATCCTCGACACGCGGCCCGACGTCTTCGCGCTGAACGCGCGACACGCGGGGGTGAATTGGTATCGCCACCACCTGAACGAGCTGCGGACGGTGGACGCCTCGCAGACCCGAACCACGCCCACCGACGCGGGCGGAACGAGATAGGCCATGGAAGCTTCCAACCCGTACGTGAAGCACGAGGCGCTCGCCCTGCGCGTGCGCGAGCACATCGTCCGCATGTCGACGGCGGGGGGGTGCTTCATCGGCGCGTCACTCTCGTGCGCCGATCTCCTGGTGTGGCTCTATTCGAACGTCGTCCGCGTCACGCCGGCGACCGTGAAGGACCCGGATCGCGACTACCTCTTCCTCTCGAAGGGGCACGACGTGCCGGCTCTCTACGGCACCCTCGCCGAGCTCGGGTTCATCGAGAAGGCCCGGCTGGGCAATCACCTCAAGACGACCGACTCGGTCTACTGGCACCCGAACCGCAACGTCCCGGGGATCGAGTTTCACTCGGGCTCGCTCGGGCACCTTCTCTCGGTGGCGATCGGCGTGGCGATGGACATGAAGCTCCGCGGGTCGAACAACCGCGCGTTCGTCATCCTGGGAGACGGCGAGCTCGACGAAGGCACCGTCTGGGAGGGGCTGCTGGTCGCGCAAGCCTACAAGCTCGACAACCTGGTGGTCATCGTCGACCGGAACGAGTTCCAGGCGAACATCCGCACCGAAGAGCTCATCCCGCTCGAGCCGCTCGCCCCGAAGTTCGAGGCGTTCGGGGCGGTGGTGAAGCGCGTCGATGGTCACGCGTTCGCGGCGCTCGACGGCGCGTTCGCGACGCTCCCGTTCGCCGAAGGGAAACCGAGCGTGGTCATCGCCGACACGGTCCGCGGCAAGGGTCTGCCGAGCATCGAGAAGCGGGCCGACCGTTGGTTCGTCAACTTCACGGCCGACGAGGTGCAGATGCTGCTCCAGGAGCTCCACGGCAACGCCACCGCGAAGCTGACGAGCGAAACCCTGATGGTTCGGTGAGGCGACGATGTCCTACGAAGAAGTGCTCAAGCGTATCGCCACCGAGAACGAGAGCGTGGTCGTGATGACCGCCGAGAACCGCGCCGCCATCCGCCATTTGCCCGCCGTGCTCGGCAAGCGGTTCATCGACGTCGGCATCGCCGAGCAGACGATGATCGGCGCCGCCGCTGGGCTCGCGCTGCGCGGTCGCATCCCGATCTGCCACGCGCTCGCCACGTTTCTCGTGCTGCGCGCGTACGAGTTCATCCGCGGCGACGTGGGGATCGGACGCCTGCCCGTGAAGCTCGTGGGCGGCGTGCCGGGGTTTCTCTCCGACGGAAATGGACCGACGCACCAGGCGCTCGAGGACATCTCGCTCATGCGCGGCATCCCCGGGATGCAGGTGCTCTGCCCCGCGGACGAGTGGGAGCTCGAGCGCATGCTCCCGCGGATGATCGAGAGCGGCGCGCCGTGCTACCTCCGCTACAACGCGAGCAAGCCGGCGTTCACGCACAAGACCGAGCCCGTGATCGGCGAGGCCGAGGTGATCGCCGAAGGCCGCGACGTCACGCTGCTCACGTACGGGTTCTTGCTCGAGCACGTCCTCGACGCGAAGGCACGGCTCGAGAAGGCCGGCTTCTCGGTGGGCGTGGTCAACATGCGCTCGCTCAAGCCCGTCGACGAGCAGGCGGTGCTGAAGGCCGCGCGTCAGGGAGGGATGCTCGTCACCATCGAGGATCACTTTCTCACCGGCGGCCTCTACTCGATCGTCGCCGAGGTCGCCCTGCGACACGGGGCGAGCGTCAAGGTGCTGCCCATCGCGCTCGAGGAGCGCTGGTTTCAGCCAGGCCTCCTCGCCGACGTGCTCGCCCACGAGGGGTTCACCGGCGAGAACCCCTTCATAATAATGCTTCTACGCATATGCGAGGAGTGTGCTTGGAAAAGGTGGAAAAGAGCGAAATAGACGGTTAATAATTTACTTGGCAAACGTGTCGCTAGACGCTAAAGTGTGTGAAGAACAAATAAAGCTTAATGAGGCGAATGGGCGAATAATAAAGAAAATGGGATAGAAACAAAAAAACCAAACGACGTTCGCGCGCCGTTTGGTCTAAAATGCGGATCGTGACCCGCTTGGATTTTGTATTCTTCATCTTAACAAAGATTGACCGATTATACAACAAAAAGATTGACCGATTATGCAAAGACAACTCAATCTAACTGGTCGCAAGTGACTGTTTATTAATCTGTTGAAGCCGAGTTAAAGATTTACATTTGTCGTTTTTTATATCAAGAACGACATTCTCTTTATACGCCTTTTCGCCTCCTAAAGCCAAAATATAAGGCCTT
>JAYVYS010000602.1:0-11108 GCA_043784005.1 Isosphaeraceae bacterium | reverse complement strand
ACTCGCTCGCTCGACCGTCGCAAGGCCGATCCGAAGTTCTTGAAGCAGGAAGAGAAGATCAAGAAATTCGCCGATCGAAAGTCGCGGCACACGATCTCTCTGAACGAGGAAAAGTTCCGCGCCGAGTTCATTTCCGAGGATGATGACGGCAAGATCGACGACGACCGCAAGCCAAAGGAAAAGAAGAAGCGGGCTCATCAGCGACCCGCCTGGGAGTCGGACTATTACAACGACGAGATCGTGAGAATCGTCGCGGATTATCTAACGCTCGGGTCAAAGGCCTTGGTTTCCGTCCCCGTGCATCCGGCGCATGCCGAGCGGTAATCGACAACAATTCGCTTCAAATTCTCAAGGCGAAGGGCGTTTTAAACATACGCCCTTCGCCTTTTTTCGTTCGAAGACGCTTCGGAGTATGTGGAGCTGGCTCGCACTTTCCGGGGGCAGCGAAACTCGCTTGAATTGCTTGGAAAGCGTTGGTTAGGGACCGCGAAAAAACAAGTTGAGGATTTAGATCCCAAGGGGAAGCCGTGGCACGGGCATCCTGCCCGTGGATTTAGGGAACACGGGCTGGAAGCCCATGCCACACCAGAGATCGCAAATTGCTCAACATATTATTTCGCGGTTCCCTAAGTCCAAATCTCTGAATTTTTTTCTGGAATCACAGAACGCGACGGCTCGGACTTTCGATGGTAACCGAAGGAGCGTCTTTCCCGATAACGCTCCGGACGCAACGCATCGAAAGGATCGACATCAATGGCGACCGTCCGACAGATCAAGGCGAATCAACGCAACGCTCAAGACAGCTCCGGGCCAAAGACCGAAGAGGGCAAGGCCCAGTCGCGAGGGAATGCCGTCACGCACGGCATGACCGCGATTGTCGTCACGTCGGCCGATGATGTCGCCATCATCGAGCGACGCCTGGATACTTGGAAAGATGGCTATGTCCTCAAAACCGACGACGACCAATGGCTGTACTCGCAGATGATCGTGAGCACGGCAAAGATCGACCGTTGCCAGCGTGACGAAGCGGAGTTAACGACCTATTTCGCAAGCCGCGCGGAGATGTGCTGGAACGAAGATCAGACCGTCCTCGCCGAAGAACTCGCGGCCAAGCTTGCGCGCCGGCCCGGCCTGGTTTCCAAGCAACTCGGTGTGACACTGCATGGTAGCCGCTGGCTGATCGAGCGTTGGCGATCACTTGGTTCGGTCCTGGAGTCGGGCGGGAGCTGGACTGATTTTGATCGCTCTGAAGCGCTCGATCTTCTCGGCTATGAAGGCCCGATGCGCGTCGACATCGAGGATTTCGGGGTCGACGTGCCGGAAACACTCAAGCTGATCGGTTTCGAAATCGAACGTCTCGAACACCGAAAAGAGGGCCTCGAAGCGCTCGACGCCAGGGAACGATCCGCCGCCGCGAAAGGCTTACGGATCGAGCCTCCCAAAGCCTTGAAGCTCATCCGCCGCTACGAAGCCGCGCACATGAGGCGCTTCCACACAGCTCGCAAGCAATTACAAACGCGAGAGCGATCCGCGCCCGAGACGATCATTGTCCCCGAGATGGCTCAAAGCCTGCCTACCCCGCCGCCTCTTGTTGATTCGCAAAAAACGGTCAAGCCGGAACCGCCACAAGCTCCGCACAGCCTGATGCCGCACAGAAAGGGCTTGCTTTATGTCGAGGTCGAGCCCCCAGCGACCCTGCGTGACGCACTGCCCGCGCTCTCGGCCCCAATGAGTCGCAAGCATCGACGGGCAATGGAGAAACTCCTGAACCACCGGCGTTGAGACGAGTTCGGTGGCAAGCATGACGAAGTGATCCACACCACCAATCGGCCCGCGTCTCCCTCCGCGGCGCCAAACGAATCATCATGTCCATTTGGACACACGAACGCATGAAAAGGGGCCTGGGACCGACGATCCACACTTGTTCCCCCGGTCCCCTGTGGGAATGCCGTTTTGAACGCTCCGCGTTCGCATCTCTAACGTGACAAGACGACGCAGAGCGTCGAGGAATGCATTCCCACGGGGACCCTGGGAACGAGTAACACCACCAATCGGCCCGCGTCTCCCTCCGCGGCGCCAAACGAACCCAACGCGACACCAGGTAATTCGCCCTGACTTTGCGGTCAACGGCCGGCGGGAGGGATGCTTCTAAGATAGGCGATCACGTCGGCGATGTTCTGTGGATCGAGGCTTTTCTCCAAGCCCTCTGGCATCAACGATTGACCTGTTGAGGCGATCGATTCGATGCGAGCTCGGTGTACGGTGTCGGAAGCCCCTTCGGCGCGCTTCAAGGTGACGACGTTCGCCGATTCCTCGGCGATCATGCCGGTGAGGATTCGTCCGTCGGAAGTCTCCAGGGTGTAGTTCACGTAAATGGGGTTGACCTCGCGGTTCGGGTCGAGAATGTGGATCAAGAGGTCTTCCGGAGTTCGACCGCTCACCGTGGCGAGGTTCGGGCCGACGTCGATCCCTTGATTCTCAGCCCGGTGACACGTCGCGCAGGTTTTTACGAAGAGCGCTTTTCCCTTCTCGCGGTCGCCTTCGCGTGCGAGTGCCTTTCGGTATCTCGTGATCACCTCGCCCAGATCCGCGCGGACCGACTCGACGAAGATGTTTTTCGCTCGCTTTCGCACAACTTCGTTCTTCGCGTTCAAGAGTTGTTTTTGGCGGCCAGGATCAAGCTCGGAGGGAACGACGACCTTCGCCTCGATCGCGTCGAGAAGGGTTTCAAGCCGCTCGGCACGCGAAAAGATCGCCTCAATCGCCTCGCGACGAATGGGAGGAGTGAGGCTTTTCCAGTGATCGAGAATCACCACCGGCACCTTGGGGTCGGCGATCTCGTTCAACGTCTGGAGGGCGGCAAGCTGCACAGAGGTCGGTTCCGTGGCTTCAAGGAACGCCGGCAGGAAGTCAAGGATCGGATCGACCGGGCCGAGCCCGAAAAGGCGAATGGCGTCGACCCGCGCGGCGATCGGCCCATTCCCGGCGGCGACCGCGGCCGCTTTGATAAAGATGGGACCAAGCTTCTTCTTGGCCTCGGGCGAGTTCATCACCGACCGCAGCGAGCTTCCCGACCGCTGAAGGCCGCGCCCAAGTCCTAGGAACGCGCCGCGGGTCAGGGCTGGGAGCGTCTCGTCCCCCGACGCGAAATCGAGCAATGTCTTGATCGCGCCCGCCTTGTTCTCTGTTCCTACAAGCGTCGCCAACTCGACGAACCATGGCAAACCCTCTGGCGTATTGAAGAAGCCCTTAACCGCGAGTTTCTCGATCAAGACATCGGGATGGCCGCTTACTGAACTAAGCACCGCCGCGCGAATCCAACGGTCGCCCGGGTCGCGGACGACGATCTTCGCCAGGGCATCGAACAGGCCGGCGTTTCGGGCGTTTCCCAGCGCGAAGGCCGTCTGGAATCGCACCATGGTGTTGGGGTCATCGGCAAGGGCGTACAGAGGCTCGATGAGTCTTGAGCCCGTTCCCAGCCGACCTGAGGAGAGCCGTGCCGCTTGCTCGCGGACGCCGGGCTCGGGGTCGCTGAATGCGGGTAAAAGGTCGTTCTCGTTGAGGTCGCCAAGGACGTCAAGTGTCCACAACGCATGCACTCTCGCGAGCGCATTGGGCCGATTGAGGGCCATCGCGTGCAAGGGCGTGAATGCGGCAGAGTCTTTTCGTTCGATCAAAAGCCGCTGGGCGGTCTCTCGCCACCAGGCGTTGGGATCAGCCAAAAAGTCGACCAGGCTCACGGTCTTGGTGTCGCTCAATGCGGGGTGACGCTTGCGATATCCGCTCTCAGGCACAAGGTTGTAAAGACGGCCCAGGTCTTTGCCGCTGGTCAGGTCGAGATGCTTCTTGATCGGCTCGGGGATCGAGAAGGGGTGCTCGATCGTTTCTCGGTACATATCAAGAATCAATAATGTACCATCCGGCGTATTGGTGAAGTTGACCGGTCGAAACCAGTTGTCGGTCGAGGCCAGGAACTCGACGTTCTGATCAGCACGGGTCGCGAGAAACTCCGCGCCGTTCCTGGTCAAGGTCTTGCGATGGACGAGGTTGCCGCCCACGTCTCCGATGAAGGCGTTGCCGCGATATTCCTCGGGAAAGGCGTCGCCTCGATAGATCGTCACGCCCGTGGCCGAGGTGAAAAAGCCGGTCGCGACCAGCTCGGTCGGTGGCAGTTTCTTGCGGTATTCCGGGTCGGCGGCGCGCTGACGGGTCCGCACGATCCGCCAAGGTTCGGCCGCGCTGATCCGGTAAACCGGCCCGGCGGGTCCTTCGGCGGCGATGTCGTCCACCACGGCCCCGACAACCAGTGCGGGGTTTCGCTCGATCTCCGACGCGGGCAGCACGATCTGGCGGATGTGGTTACTGTTGTTGCAGGTGAAACGATGGCCCCAGTCGTCAAAGCTGTGTCCGAATTGTCCACCACCGGAGATCGCTTCGAAAGCCGAGCCGTCGGGCTTGAATCGGAAGTCACGACCGCGAACGGAAACGGGTTTTGCATTCGGTCGCGAGAGGTTCTTGATATCGCCGCCATTCCCTCCGGACACCCCATAAATCCAGCCGTCCGGTCCCCACAGCAAGCCATTTAGCAAAGCCTGAACGTTCTGGAGGCCGAAACCCGAAAACATCACCTTCTTGATATCGGCCTTGCCGTCGCCATCGGTATCCTTCGCATAAAGAAGATCCGGCGCGACCGCGATGAAGACGCCGCCGTCGTAAGGCACGACGCCCGTCGGCCAGGAGAGCCCTTCGACAAAGAGGGTGGAACGGTCGAACCGGCCGTCACCATCGCTGTCTTCGAGACGGCGGACGTACCCGGTGGGGGAATTTTCAGGGTAGGGATAGCCGCGCATTTCGGCGACATAGAGCCGGCCATCGGCGTCGTAGCAAGCGGCGACGGGATCGGTCACGAGCGGTTCGACGGCCGACGGTTCGAGTCGAAAGCCAGCGTGAAGCTTGAATGACTTGAGCGCGGCCGAGGCGTCGAGCGGCTTGATCCGGGGAAGCTCATTGGCGAGATCGTCATCGGCACGGGCCGGAATGACTGTGATGAACAAGATCACGGCAACGACGATAAAACACGCGCGCGTCATGATTCAAATGCTCCCGAGGCGGGAATCGTCAATTGGCGGGCGGAGGACGCACCGGCCGGAGTGTTCTCAACAATCTAACGCGAGGGCAGCCGCGGTGCCAGAACGGTGTATCGAGAAGGGGTGGTGGATCGTAGATGTCCAACCTTGTTTTGCAGGTTCGCACTTCCGGCTATTCGATCCTGGACAACGAGCCGACACACCGCTCAACTTGCGTACCACCCTACGCATCAAAGCCGAAGATTCCTGCCGGGTTTCTTACCCCTGGATCGCGCTGGTACGTCCGAGGGCGATGTCAAAATCACTGACCGCCGGGACGAGCATTGCCAGCAGGGCGAATCCGTAAATTCCCATACTGAAAAGGAAGGCCGCCATCGTCTCGCCATTCAACAGGCTGATCACGCAGTAAAATGACCAGAACGGAGTCAAGAGCGACACCAAGGCGATCGCACGCGAGGGGTTTCGCGCACCCAATGACCCGAACAAAGCCACGCTTCCCGCCCCGATGAAGATCAGGAAGCTCAAGAGTTGCCGGCCGAATTCCTTGTCGCTAAGGATGATCAGGTAGGCACAAAAGAGAATCCCCACCATCAGGAAGAAAATGGTTCCCAGGCTGTTGGCCACCGCCGTTCGGCTGTTGGTGTAGGTGATCGCTGAATGGAGACCCAGCATGGCCGAGAAGTGGCAGAGCATCAGGAAGTCAACCACGACCAGCACCGCCGATTCGACGGAGATCACCCCGGAAATCATCAGCCAGAGCATCCACAAAACCGGCAGAACGACCATCTCTTTCGTGTTGTAGAGAACCCCGTATAGCTTTCCATAAATGAACTCCTTGGGGTTCAGTTCGGTCACGAGCAAGAGATCGAGCGCCCCGGTGTCGCGTTCGCTGGTCAGGGCGGTCACCCCTTGAGCGTTCACGAGGACGAGGCTCAAAATACCGAGGGCCACGGGGATCAGTGCGAGGAGAGAGTCGAACGGGCTTTCCTTCCCACGCGAGAGATAATGGAAGAGGCCCACGCCGATCCCGAAGAGAAGGAGATAGGTCCCCTTGATAATCAGGGGCTTGGTGCCGTAAGCGCGTGTCTTGAGTTCTCGCCAAAGAATTGGATTTGCCCACGGTTTGCGATAGGGGGCTTGTGCCCGAACGATGCGTCGATGAGTCCGCCTGGGAACGTGCAGACCGGTCGTCGGTCCCGGTTCATGGGCTTCCGCGGATGCGCCGAAGTCGGCGGAGCCCGACGCCCCTCCGCTCGCGTGATGATCCCCGCCGGCGCTCGACATCGCCAGCGCTCCCACGGCCACGGGAGCCTCGGCCTCCCTGACCTCGATCAGGGTCTCGACGACTTCTCCTTCCTCCCCTTCACGCAATTCACGAGGTTCGTTGCGCCCGGGATTCCAGACGCGCAGCATCCTGGCACCGAAAAGGACAAGGACCGACGCGGCTGTCAGCCGGACCAGGATGTAGAGAAGGCTCGATGTTCCAATCAAACCGGAGACTTCGGCCGAACTGGGATAAAGCACTTTGCGGATCGCCTGGAAGGGGTCGAGCACTTCCGCCACGGGGACACCCAAGAAAGTGACGTAAGGGAAGAAAACGGCAAACGCCTCGACCCCGGCGACCGAGAAGACAACCCACATGATCGTCAGTGAGATCGACTGGAATGCCCGATCCCTCCAAAGGGCGACGATCAAGCCCGTCGCGCCTCCGGCGAGTCCTGACGACGCCATCACAAGCATAAGCGTGAGAACCTGCCCGAACGAAATCCCACCGAACAGCGTGCAGAGCATGAGCACCCCTGCCGCGGCGGAGAAGGCCGCGAGGATATTCAAGAGACCGGCGAGCATCTTGCCGAGAACGATTTCCAGGTCGCTGAGATCGGTCATCAGGAGCAGGATAAACGTCCGCCGGTCCTTCTCATGAGCGATCGAGGCGGCGGTGAAGAGCGGGGCGAAGAAGAGGACCAGGGTCAGCGCGATGAGGGCGAAGATCGTGTAGAGTTCGCGTCCAAACCTCGCCATGATGCCAAACTCGCGAACATCCTTCCAGCCGACGAGCGACTGCCAGGCCGTCCACATCACGACGAAGAGAAAGCACGAAAAAAGCGCTCGCCAGAGATAAAACTTGGGCGACCGGGGAGACGTCAGAACCTCCCGGGCGATGATTGGGCCGGCAAACAAAGGGAAGTCCTCCGAGCAGAGAGGCATGGATGAATCGATGATCGACGAATCATGGCAATGGAAAGGGGGCGGCAGGCGAACCACTAATGTAACAGAAGAGGTATCCATCACCCAAGAGACGGGGTCGATCGACGCGGATTGCAACGTCGAACGTGGTTCATTGACTCAGGCTGTGCAGACGAGAATTTACCGCTGAGATGGAGGACAAATCGAGGAAAAACTCAACGAAGACGGATGTGTTTGGTGCCTCCCGACGTCGTCTTGGTCCTCTGCACATTTGCTCACGGCGAACGCCGCGATGTCAGCCGATGATTTCCGAAATCGGCTTTCTCGCTGGACGCGCCTTTGCAAACCTTCCTACGATGCGTAAGCGTGGGTTGCATCGTGTGGACGTTCCGTTACAATGGTCGGCTTGCCTCGGAACGACCGCTGACGACCGTGGGAAGGTACAAGACTCGCGAGGGCGCGGGCTCGACCGGGCCAAGGAAGAGGGAGAGACTGACGGATGCCCGAGATGATGACGACCGACGTCCGTGCGCTTCTGGACCGCACCCCGTTTGACCACTCGGCAGTTGCCGACCTGAAAGAGGTTCTCGGCCGCGACCCCTCGCGCTATCGAACCCTCCGGGACGCTGTCGCCGCGATGCGTGACCGCGAGAAGCCCCACAAGCCCGACATTCTTCTCCGCCTCGGCGTGGGAGAAGTCATGCTCGGTCGGTATGCCGCGGGTTATGAGCACCTGAGCAAAGCGGGTGACTTGGGGCTTGCCCACTTCTTCCGCGGCCTCGCCCTTGAAAATCTGATGAGATGGGATGACGCGACCGATGCGTTCGCAGCCGCCGCCAAGGCTGGTTACGACCAGAAATCGTCGGATCTGCACCGTGCCGGTGCGCTCCGTCGCGCCGGGAAGATCGACGAGGCTCGCAAAATCGTCGAGAGTCTCGAAAAACTCGCCGGTTCTTCCGCCGAGTATCACTTTCAGCGCGGCAGCCTCCTCAACGCCGATGGAGAACTCCCGCTCGCTTCCGCCGAGTTCGAGAAGACTCTGAGCTACGATCGCGACCACACCGGAGCGCTGTTCGAACTCGCCTACATCAACGACCTCTATGGGAACGACGAGACCGCGGTCGATCTCTATAAGCGCTGTACGTCAAGACCCCCGGTGCCGCTCGCTGCGTTGATCAATCTCGGCGTGCTCTACGAAGACGAGATGCGATTCCGTGACGCGGAAGCCTGCTACCGCCAGGTCCTCGCCGCCGACCCGAACCATCCTCGCGCCCGGCTCTTCGTCCGCGACTGCCGCGCCAGCAAGGATATGTTCTACGACGAGGAAGCCGAATTCGGCATCAAACGCCTCCGCGGCCTGATGGACATCCCCGTCACCGATTTCGAGCTGTCGGTTCGAAGCCGGAACTGCCTCCGCAAAATGAATATCCGAACGCTTGGCGACCTGACGCGGACCACCGAAGCCGCGCTCCTCGCGAGCAAGAATTTCGGCGAGACGTCACTCCAGGAAATCAAGGAGATGATGACCTCGAAGGGTCTGAGGCTCGGGATGGCCTTGGAGGCGGGCGAACGCGCGGCCAACGAGCTTCGTCCCGACCCGGTGGACGAACTCTCCCCCGAGGACAAGGCACTTCTCGCCAAGTCCATCAATGACCTCAACCTCTCCGTCCGCGCCCGCAAGTGTATGACCAAGCTCGGCATCCAGACCGTTGGCGAACTGGTTGTTCACACCGGCGACGAGTTGATGGAGTGCAAGAACTTCGGTGTAACCTCTCTGAACGAGGTCCGCGAGAAGTTGGTGGAACTCGGGCTCAAGCTCAAGAACGAGTGACCTGAAATGGCGATCCAAGGCGTTTCGTCGTAGGAGGGGGGCTCCGTCCCCCGATCGGTTTCATGCCGAAAAAATGGGGGACGGAGCCCCGCCTACAGACCCCCTCTCATGATCTCACCGCTGAAAACCCGCCCTGTCGCATTTGAGATGCTCGCGTGCGATCCCTCTTCGGCGGCGAGGCTGGGTCGGCTCGATACGGCTCACGGGTCGATTGATACCCCAGTTTTCATGCCTGTGGGCACGCAGGCGACGGTCAAGGGCCTAACCCCTGACCTGATCCGCGGTACCGGCACGCGAATGATCCTGGCGAACACCTACCATCTCGCACTTCGACCTGGAGAATCGGTGGTCGCCGCACTCGGCGGCTTACATGAATTCATGGCCTGGGATGGCCCGATCCTCACCGATTCGGGAGGTTTTCAGGTCTTCAGTATGGCGGAGCGAACCAAGCTCACGGAGTCGGGTGTCGCCTTTCGCTCGCATCTTGATGGCAGCCTGCTCGACCTCACTCCCGAACGCGCGATCCAGATCCAACATGACCTTGGCGCGGATGTCGCCATGTGCCTCGACCACTGTCCGGCGTTGCCCGCCTCTAAAGACACAATCGCCGATGCGGTTGGTCGCACGATCCGCTGGGCGAAACGTTGCAAGGAGGTCCACAACCGACCCGATCAGGCCCTCTTTGGCATCGTCCAGGGCGGAAGCCACGCCGATCTCCGCCAGGAATGTAGTCAGGCCCTCGTCGAGATGAATTTCGATGGTTATGCCATCGGCGGAGTGAGCGTCGGCGAAAGTCGGGAGGATGTCCGAAGGGCACTCGAGGTCTCGACCCCGTTTCTTCCCGAAGATAAGGCGCGCTACCTCATGGGGGTGGGCCGTCCGCAGGACATCCTCGACGCCGTGGCCTGCGGAATCGACATGTTTGATTGCGTGTTACCAACGCGCAACGGCCGGAATGCGACCTGTCTGACCGACACGGGACCTGTCAAGTTGCGAAACGCATCTCATCGGCTCGACCCTGGACCGGTTGAGGATGGCTGTGACTGCCTGGCGTGTCTCAACTTCAGTAGGGGCTATCTCCGGCATCTGTTCATCGCCAGGGAAATGCTCGGGCCGATTTTAGCGTCGATCCACAATGTCGCGTACCTTCAACGCCTCACTCGAAGGATTCGAGAAGCGATCGGCGCGGGTCGATTCGTCCAGTTGCGGACGGAGCTCCTTGAAGCGTTGGGACCGTAACGGTTAAAGTGAAGATCCCGGAAATGGCCTAGTGCGCGACTTCGTCGTCTTCTTCGGGCATTTCCGTTGTACCGGTCAGGTCGTGTCGGGCACCGGTTTGTGGTGATGTTTTTGGGACAGGAAGACCACGGAATACCTCATGGCTTGCATGCTCGCTTCATTTCCCTTCCTTTTCGCACAAAACGCAGGCCCCGGCGGGGCGGCAGGCACCAGTACGGCGTTGTTGACCTACCTACCGATGATCGCGATCGTCGGGTTTTGGTTTTACCTGCTGGTGCTGCGGCCTCAACAACGGCAAGATCGCGAGCGTAGGACGTTGCTCGGCGCGGTGAAGAAGAACGATCGCGTGCTCACGACCGGCGGCCTCTACGGCACCGTGGTCTCCGTCGACGCCGACAGCGATAAGGTGGTCATCCGGATCGACGACGAAAAAGGGGTGCGAGCCTCGTTCAGCAAAACGGCCATCGTCCGGATCTTCGACGGCTCTGAGAAGGACAAGGACAAAGTCAAAGTGGCGGAAAAGGCCTGAGTTCGTCTCGGGCCGCACACGGATGTCACAGCGTCAAGTTCACTATCGAACCAAGAATAAACGGTCGAGGCCATTGATGGCCTCGGTCGACGGGATCTGGGGTTGGCCTCCCGGCGGGGCCAGGGCTCACAGCGTTCGCCTCGCCCGCCGAGTCGCAAGGAACGACCATGAAAAACCTGGGTTACAAGTTTGCTCTGATCGGGGTTGTGGCCATTATCGGCCTTCTCGCTATTTA
>JAYVYS010000601.1:0-2578 GCA_043784005.1 Isosphaeraceae bacterium | reverse complement strand
TTGCCCAAGGGCGTTCTGCGAGTACGCCAGGCCGCGATCATGGCACGCTGGAATTCGGGCGAGGACCATGGCGGCGTGACCGTCGAGGAACTCAAGGCCTTGCTAGACGATTGGCGAGGAACCCGCGAAAAGCCCCCGCGTATTCCGAAAGCCTGATTTCGAAGCTGAGGACGCGTTGATCCCGCGTTTCGTTCTGATCGACCCCGATTTCTCAGGAAATCGGGGTTGGTTCGTTCCCGGTTCACTCGCGAATCCCGATCCGGCGCTTCTCAGAGTATTCCAGGTCGAATCCGGGGAAGCCTTGATAACGGTGGGCCGTATTCTTGTGGCCGCCCGATCGGCTTCGAACGACGATCCTTGATTCACCCGGCGGGGTCTGATCGAATATGTGGGCGAAAGATGACGCGACGCATCTTGACCGTGCCCAGCGGCTTGGCTTGCGTCCGGAGAGGAGAGCGGTCGGATGATCGTCGGTGTTCCCAAAGAAGTGAAAGCGGACGAGTACCGGGTGGCGATGCTTCCTGTCGGTGCCGAGGAGTTGACGGCGGCGGGTCATACCGTGCTGATCGAAACCCAGGCGGGGACAGGAAGCGGTATCGCAGACGCTCAATATGCCGCCGCCGGAGCGAGGTTGGTCACCCACGCCGATGATGTTTGGTCCCACTCCGACTTGATCGTCAAGGTGAAAGAGCCCCAAGTCGCGGAATGGTCTAAACTTCGGCCCGGCCAGACGGTGTTCACATACTTTCACTTCGCCGCTGACGAAGCGCTCACGCATGCGATCATCAAGTCGGGAATCACCGCGATCGCTTACGAGACGATCCGCGATGCCAAGGGCAACTTGCCGCTGCTCACGCCGATGAGCGAGGTCGCGGGCCGAATGAGCATCCAGGAGGGCGCCAAGTATCTGGAGCGGCCTCAAGAAGGGCGAGGCATCTTGCTGGCGGGCGTACCGGGTGTGGCTCCGGCCGAAGTCGTGATCCTCGGTGGTGGAATCGTCGGGTCGAATGCCGCGAAGGTGGCCGCGGGCTTGGGGGCGAATGTCCATATCCTGGACATCAACCTCGATCGACTTCGTTACCTTGACGACATCATGCCTCCCAACGTCACGACTCTCTATTCCGATCGGCATACGATCCTTGAATCAATCGAGCGCGCCGACCTCGTGATCGGTGCGATCCTGATTACAGGAGCCAGAGCGCCTCGACTGGTACGCAGAAGCGACCTCGCGCGGATGAAACCTGGCGCGGTCATCGTGGACGTCGCGATCGATCAGGGAGGCTGTTTCGAGACGAGCCGTCCGACAACCCACCGCCAACCGACCTTTGTGGTCGATGGAATCGTCCATTATTGCGTGACGAACATGCCGGGCGCTGTCGGACGCACAAGCACTTATGCGCTCAACAATGTGACACTCCCCTTTGTCCTTCAATTCGCGAATCTCGGCTGGCGGAAGGTCGCCATCATGAACCCGGGAGTCGCGGACGGGGTAAACATTGATGACGGCAGGGTGACAAACAAGGCCGTGGCGCACACCTTCGGGCTTCCTCACGGGGCCCTCTACCTCAAACCGGACTCGATGCCCGATTAGGTGCTGAGGCCGATAAAGTGATCGAACCAGGATAGGCCTGATTCATTCCGTCCGCTCGGGGCACGCCTCGACGACCGTTTCAGTGGGACGAACCCACTCTTTTCAACCACCCCCGTTGCAACCGGTTCGAACCGGAGGACCTGGAAATGACTGAGAACGAAAACGAATTCGTGGATGAGACCGAGGGTCTCGACGAGCACGACCATTCCCACGAGCACGACGTCGAAGAGGCTCTCGAAGAAGCTTTGGAGCTGGATACCCAGAGCCAGATCTTCCTTGAGATGAGGAGACAAAACCTCGACCTCTTGAAGATCGCCTCTGAAGTCGCCGGCTTCCACGGCCCTCACCCCGCGCTCCGTCAGGGTGACCTCAAGAACGCCATGAAGACGATCTGGGACATCTACTCAGAGTTCTACGCCTGGATCGATCCTGAAGAGGACGATGAGGATGACGAAGAGGAGGATGAGGACGACCAGTGACATCCATCTTCGTCGCGCCGACCGGTCTCGATGACTTCGAGACGGTAGGCTGGCGAGGGGACGCCGCCTCGGGCTGCGTTCACCTCATCGATCAAACCCGTCTGCCGATCGACTTCGTTCGAATCGATTGCCGCGAGGTTCCCGAGGTCTGGGAGGCGATCAAGTCGCTGCGGGTTCGCGGTGCGCCTGCGATCGGTATCGCCGCGGCCTACGGTGCCGTGCTCGGAGGCCAGGCCGGTCTCGATGAGGGGACCTGGGATGCTGTTCACGACGGCATTCTGGCAGCGTCCCGATCGCTCCGAACAAGCCGGCCAACCGCCGTGAATTTATTTTGGGCTCTCGACCGCATCGAACGGTGCGTGACCCGGGAATCCGTCCTCCGGCTCACGCCCGGCGCGTTGATCGAACGTGTTCTCGACGAGGCCCACGCCATCGTCTTGGAAGACCGATCAATGTGTCGCGCGATCGGCCAGCACGGGGCCGCATTACTCGAAAGCGGTAACGGCGT
>JAYVYS010000600.1:0-2502 GCA_043784005.1 Isosphaeraceae bacterium | reverse complement strand
ACCGACGAGGGGGGGGTATACAAGTCGCTGCCCAAGCACGGCCGCAAACATGCGTCGGTCAGCCATAATCGTGGGGAGTACGCGCGGGACGACGATGGCGACGGGGTAAGGGAGGTGCATTGCAACACGCTGGAGGGGATCTGGACGGGACTGCGGAATTTCCTCCGGCCGTTCCGGGGCGTCAACAAAGCTTATCTTAATGAGTACGTCACCATGTTTCAGTGGTCGCACAACCTCAAGTCGGTCACCGACAGGTAACTACGGATCTTGCTCGGATGTCCACTAACCACCGAATCGGGCACATGAGCCCAAACCGATTCGCAAGGTCGGTGCCGGGTCCCTCAACGAGACGCTTATCGCCGTCGATGGAACCGTCGTCAGAACACTCAAGTCGAGAGAACGGTGAGTCGCATCGTGGCTGGCGGCTTCATACTCACTTCGAAATCGATCGCCATGTCCCGATCCGGATCGATGTCACCCCCGGATCAAACTCGGGCAAGAACGACGAGAAGAACCGACTTCGAGCCGCTATTGCGCCTGATCATTGTTACGTCATGGATCGCTGGTATGCGCAATATTTGCTCTGGAATGAGATTGCCGCCGCAAACAGTAGTTATGTTTGCAGGATTCGCGACAACAGCGATCTCGAGGATGTCGTCGAGGAACGAATCGTCAGTGAAGCGGCGCTAAAAACGGGTGTTTTTCGTGATATCGTGGTGAACTTGGGAACGCGCGGCAAACCCGACTCGCGACCCAATCACGCGGTGCGAGAGATCTTCATCAAGGTGACGCCGCACAAGAAGCGGGGGGGCCGCAAGGGGAAGACGGCGGGACCGCCAAGCGACGGCATCCTTCGCATCGCCACCAATCTTCTGGATGTTCCCGCGGCGATCATCGCGGATATTTTCCTCCATCGGTGGACAATCGAAATTTTCTTCCGCATGTTCAAATACATACTGGGATGTCGACATTTATTGAGTACGCATCAAAACAGGATTGAGATTCAGTCGTACTGCGCGATCATCGCCTGTCTCTTGATAAGCCTCTGGACCAATCGCAAGCCGACGTTAAGAACCTATGAGATGCTTGGTTTCTATATGATGGGGATAGCAACGATCGAGGAGGTCAACGAGCATCTTCTAAAACTTCCACTCGCGGCGATCTAAACCCGCGGCTCATCCGAGCAGTCAGCGGCGGTTCGCTGCTGCGCGGTGATGGCGATTCAGACTGGAAAGACCAGACGAAATTCGGACGATCCTCCCAAAAGAAGGAAGAATCAGAGGCCGCATCAGTTTAAAATCGTCGACAGCATACGCGGTGCCGAACAGGCGTGGGGACATCCTTATTCCTCACCGCGATCTGGGAAGACTGAGCGGGGCAAACAGGTTTCGGTTTCATTTTTATCAAACATATTTGTGTGTTAATGTAAAATATGTTTGATGCTCAACGCGGAATCAGGGAATTCGACCTGACAGCGATCAAGTCGAGCCGAGCGGGAATCTCAAGAAGCGATAAAAGGAATGGCCATGCCAGAAGTCATTCAGGGTGTCATTCACGGTAAGACGATCGAATTGCAGGCCGATCCGGGGGTCGCGGACGGCGTGACGGTCGAGGTAACGATCCGGCCCATGTCTGTAATCGATCTGGACGCGAGGATTGCGGCGTTCCGTCGGACCGCTGGTGTGCTCGCCCACCTTCCGCAAGCGGACTGGGACGCCCTGGACTCGATCGTGCGTGAACGGCAAGGGGCGGGGCGTCATCGCGGAGTGGCCGAATGAGCTTTCTGCTCGACACGAACATCATCTCCAACCACTTGAAGAGGCCTTCGGGGTCGTTCCACCGCTTCATGCAGCGCTTGAGGCGATTGGCCGTCCCGACCATCGTGCCCGGCGAACTTTACGCCTGGGCGTACGGACGGTCAGATCCTGAGACGATCCTCGGACCGCTTGAAGACCTGACGGGGAACTGGAAATCCTTCCGTTCGAGGCGGAAAGCGCGAGGCATTTCGGGAAACTGCGCGTTCTTCTGAATTGGGGCGGCCTGACCGTGGACTCGGTTGACCTGATGATTGCCTCAATGGGGCTGGCCCACGACCTCGCCTTTGTGACGGATAACACAAAGCACTTCGACAATGTCCCCGGCCTCCGACTCGTGAACTGAATCGCCCCATGAGCAAGATTCCGCACCAAGACGGCTCAGTCGTAACGGAAATATTGAACCGACATTAATTCATTCTCAAATTCTGTGAATTTTATCGAACACGCTTGATCGCCGATCGCGAATCGGTAAGATATCCGTTACTACGTTCGCTTGGCGTGAACCGAATCCGACGTTTCGTGATCCTTCTCACGTAAGATCCGATCCATCGCTCTCCTCGTGTTGTGGCTTCATTCTTTAAACTTTGTTGAGACGATGCGGACGGACCCCGATTTTCCGGATCGGGTTTTCCGGCGAGCGATTGGCTCGATGCGTTGGGCCGATCTCTGAGCGTCGCTCGATTTC
>JAYVYS010000599.1:0-9140 GCA_043784005.1 Isosphaeraceae bacterium | reverse complement strand
TGAGGATGCATTTCCGCCAGCGATGCCCGGCGGCCCGCGACGCCGAGAGGATCGATTCGGGGCTGAGATGCGCGGCGATGTCTTGCCGAAGTCGCTTGAGAATGGTATCAATCGAGTGATGCATCGAGGTGCCTCCTTGCATGATGGGGTCGTCAAGCAACACCATCGTGCCGGGAGGCCCTTATTTTCTCAAGTCATTTGGTCACTTCGCCTTATCCTTAGCTCAGTGCCATTCGGGACGTAGCGCTTTTCCAGCCCCGGTTCGATGATGATGCGGTAGGTCATGCGTCCGGGGCAAGGTTGAACTCGCACCGGATGTCCGCGAAAACTTCCTCGGCAGGTCGTCCTTTGCCTGCTTTTATTTCCTGAATGCCTTGCCCGATACCTTCCAGCGTGCGGGCGTTTTCGGCTTCCTGACGCTGCCTGAGCAACCGCAGACCGGCGGCAATCGCATCTTCTTCGGAAGTGAACCGGCCGCTCCGCACCTCGTCCTGGACGAAACGTCGCAGGTCGGCAGGTAAATGTAGGGTCATGATATGTAGGCTCCTTCGCTTTCCAAGCCTACCATGTCCTACGGATCTTGCTAATCCGCTCCACAAACGCATGCGGTCAGGGATCGTGGGGGAAACTTGGACGCCGCGTTTTTCCAGGCCAATGCCCGGACCATGTTCAGACGCCGAGCCGTTTTCGTCACCGACGCTCAACCCTCACGATGGTTTCAAAGGCCGACTCCCGAGACGTTCCCGATACTATCCAAAGAGGGGCCGCGCTCGATGACCGGACAGGGGCTCAAACCGTCGGAATCTCGTCGCGATGCGTTGTGAACCAAACACGACGCCACTCGGGAACAGAGGCTCGTCGTGTCCCCCACAATGCTCTTTGACAATACGCACGCCGAAGACATCTTATGCGCTTTCGCGCGAGCTTGGCGACCGACAGAAGCGATGTCGCGATTCTCCAAATCGAACCCAATGGCAATCTGTGCGGGCAAAATACCGTGAGTCGAGGCCCCAAACGAACCGAACGACATCGGCCAGGGGGTCTGGGTCAAGTGGAACAGCCGCAAGCGTTTCTCAAAGACTTCCCCGAACGAACCCACCTGCGGATTTCAGGGTCGAGACCGGTCGAATCCCGAAACGAACCCAACGCCCTCGGATCTTCTGAATTCAAAGCGAAGCACGCGCTGATCGCCGCCAGTCCGCCAGCGCCGAACGAACCCACCGTTCCGTTTTGTTAGGCTCGCTCGCCGAGAGGGGCAAAGGACCCCGCGCGAGTCTCGGAGATGGAATGCGATCGGGCCCTTGTCGAAGCGGGCCGGGCGGGGTAACGTCACTTTCGGCAAGAGGACTTCGCGAATAACATCGCCCGACCATCCCGCGTGGCGACTACCCCCCAGTTGTAAAGGATACGCGGCGATGTCGAGGTCGTGGACGATCGGAAGGCAAACCGGCTGCGACGTCGTGGTCAATCACCCGAGCATTTCGGATTACCATTGCCGCCTCAGCTTGACCGACGATGCCTTTTTCCTGGAAGACCTCGGCTCTGGCTCGGGTACTTTTGTGAACGGTCGCGCGATTTCGTCGAAGTCCAAAGTCACCCGCGCTGACCGCATTCTCCTGGCGAACACTGTCCCGATGCCCTGGCCGGCCGAGGCCATTTGGCCCGGTTCCAGGTTTCTGACGATCGGTCGGCTCGCTGATAACGACCTGGTCGTTGACCTTGCGGTCGTCTCGGGCCACCATGCTCGGGTGATCTGGGAGCCATTGACGCGAGAGGCCTTTATCGAGGATCTCGGCTCCTCGAACGGGACCTTTTTAGGCTCGAAAGGGCGGGTTTTCGCTCAGGCCGAATTGAAGGCGGGTGACACCGTTTTGCTTGGGACCCATCCCATTCCGGCCTTGGAAATTCTCGCGCGATTCGATACGTCGACCCTGCCCAGGCACACGTTCGCGGATCGTGAGATGATCATCGGACGTGACCCGAAATGCGACCTGATGATCGATGTGCTCGCCGTCTCAAGTCGTCACGCCCGCGTATCGAAAGTCGGAGGCGCGATCGTGATCGAGGACCTTGGCTCCTCGAACGGGACATTCCTGAACGGTCGACAAATCAACCAACCCACACCCGTTGTCGCCGGTGATGTCGTCACCCTGGGCAATTATTCCTTTCTCGTCGACGGCAAGAGAACGCCCGCGACGACGCAACCCATTCGCGTCAATACCTTTCCTGTCCCGACGCCGCCCCCTTTGTCGCCAGTGGCGAACACCGCTTCACTTATCCCGCCCATGCCGCCAACGCCAAGGATCACGACTCCGAACCCACCGGCGGCTATCTCGCGACGGTCCGCGAACGTGCCCGTCCTCGTGGGAGCGGGCTGTATCGCCATCCTGGCCGTGTCGGGATCGATCGCGGCGGTTGTCTTGATGGGACGCGGAGGGGGACCATCACAGCCTGAGTCGACCCTCCTGGTGAAAGCCGCCCCAATCGCATCCCCGATCGCGCCGGAAGTCAGGCCTACGTCGACACCGATCGCGCCGTCCGATTCAGGAACTCGGGAGCCGTTGCCGAAGTCGATTGCCGATGCAGTGCCCAGAAATGACATCCTCGTTTCCAAGTCCGTTCCTAAGGCCCCGAAAAAAGAGGCCGCGAAGCCCGCGAAGGCCGAGCGAACTCTGACGCCTCCGCCGCTGGTTGAACTCGAAGCACCGACGCCTTATCAACCGTCGAAGGAAACGATCGCATGGGCGAATGCGCTCGACTTGGCGAAGATCTCGGTCGAAGACGAGCAGCGGCTTGGTAACGAATTACACGCCCTCATCATGGGGCAAACCGCACGGCCAAAGGGAGGGGCACGCTTCGACGACTCGGAAGCGTTTCTCAAGCGAGTGGAAGAGGCTGCCGCCCCGTTTCTCGAAGCGCGCTCGCGGAAAGAGTTGAGCTACAAGTTCACGATCCTCGACTCTGACGCGGTAAACGCCTTTTCCATGCCCGGCGGATTCATCTACGTCTGCCGAGGACTTTTCACCCTGATCGGCGAGGACGAACCGGCCGCGCTCGAATTTGTGATCGGCCACGAGATCGCTCATGTCGATCTCAAGCATACGTTTGCGTGTATCGCGGAAGGGAACGCCGAGTCGAAAAAGAAAAGCGTCGACACCTTGCAACAATGCTTTTTACCGGTCGCATTCGCATATCCAGACAGGATGGAATTCGAAGCGGATGCCTGGGCCTGGACTCAGATGACCAAGACCATGGATCGATCGCGCTACGAGGCCCTCACCTTCATCCGCCGGTTCGAAGGCTTTGCCAGAGAGAACAAGTTCCCTACCGACGGTCATGGACAACCCGAGCCCGGCACGAATATCCTCGATAATCATTTCCGCGCTCACGTCGCCGCGAGAGAGCGCAAAAAACGCGCCGACAAGGTTCTCGGCTCGTCACCGGGGTCCTCAACGGCAAGATGAAAATCGTGAGTATGCCACGACGGTCGGTTGCCAAATTCGCGATTTCCGTACGTTACGGATTGCCTATTTTTGATAGGACATGCCGTCGAGTTGTTGTTTGAACGCGGCGTAAATCCTCGGGTACATCTCCCGCTCGTCGCCAATCTCGGGGATATGGAAACGCAGGTTGTTCCGCTGCATGAAAACGAGAAGATCCGCGACGGTCTTACCCGAGTATCTGTTGATCTCGCCTACGATCTGCTCGACCTCCCGATACTTCAGGAGTTCCTTGGTGGCGAGAAGCTTTCTCAGTTCACTTTTCGCATCGATGTAGAGGCGGTCCTTGGGATTGACAGGTCCCGTAGTATCGAGCCGGTCCTCAAGATCATGTACGGTGGCCTCAAGCTTGGAGATGGCTTCTTTCGACAACTTTCCGTCGAACTGCTGCTCCATCGCGGCATCGAGCGCGCGTTCGTAAGCTCGGCGCTCATTCGCCAGCTCCTTGCCTCGGAGCCCGATCGGCCATTTGCCGCGGAGTGAGAGTCTCCGAAACGAGATGACCGCGTCCTTGGGTCCGTAGAAGAACGGGATGGAACGGACCATCTCCGCCGAAATCGGCACGGAATTCAGGCGCATCTCGGATTGGGAGATCTTGTCGCTCGCGAGGGTATCGCGAAGGGCGTTCAGGGCACTCCCTTTCATCACGTCAAGCTCTTCGGGATGGTTCTTGATGCGATCGAGGATCTTTTCGTAATTTTCCCGACGCCACGCCAGGACCGCGGCGCGATGGACCGCCTTCTCACGATTCTCGTTTTTGAGCGACTGATAAATATATTCGTTCAATCGAATCGTTGTATTAACATTGATCGCATTACCCATCGCCGAGTAATAGTTGTAAAGCCCGGCACCGTTGAGCATGACTCCCGCCCCACGCATGAAGTCACCCTCCACCGTACTGCCGGGCGCGAGGAAACCAATGTACATTTGTGCCGATGCGTCGCCCGCGATCGCGGCCCAAAACAGGATCGCGGCAAGGGCCTGCATGGAGCCTCGTGGCATCGTCAATTCCTTTCAATGAACGCTGATATCGAACACAAGGCCGGGACGGATCAACGGAATGGTCGATTGCGGCTATCTTCACCTAAGGGGGCGCGTCGACAGAGAGTTGCGTATTTGCATTTCGTTGATGGCATTCCGTTGATTGGCATCACGAGTCCACGCACCTACGGCCGCATTGATCGTCGCGTCGATCTGGTTGCGTTCCGCCTGATTCTTGGCGTTCTCACTGCGCTCAAACATCTTCTCGAACGCGACGACGAAGTGGCCCAGCCGTGGAATTTTCTCCCACGCCTCGCGCGATCCGTCTCCATCTTCCATCCCATCCGCGGTCAGCGTCTTCGTTTTGAAGTCGATGTGGAGTTTTCGCTTATAGCTGTTCTTGGGCTTGACGATATTGTTCACGAAAGTAATAAAAAACTCGAATTTGACGATCATCAAAACATGCTTCCCTTCGCGATAGGCGGACTGGACGCTGACGATCGCCGGGTTCTCGCCCCACTTTGGGGTGCTTGAAGGGAGTGCGTCGATCACCCGGACCAAGCCGTTACTGATCATGAGCTTCGCGAGCCTCGGTTCCACTTCGAGGTCCGCGCGCGCATCCTTGATAATCTTGGATTGTCCGTTGTCCAACAGATCGGTCTCGGTTTCGCTGAGAGGAAGAGTCATCCTTCCCAACGAATCGTGTGCGATCACATCGGCGATCCGGAAGACTCCGCTCAACTCCACGGCCACACTTGAGCAGAGTTCCGGGTTTGCTTGGACGCGTCTGATCGGCGTTCCCGAGACTTGTCGACGACCGAACTTGACGATCAATCCGTTTTCGGTTTCCGACGCGACCGGCTTGGTTTCCTCGTTACCCTTTTCCAAGGTCGCAGGCTCCTCCGCAGGGGGTTCGTCTTTCTTCGAGCCAGAATCCTCGACGGTCCGTGCGGCAGGCTCGACGGCTTCGGGTGCGAGCGTCTTGGGTCTGGGAGGTGGATTGGTTCCCAGGCCTTTCGGCTTCGTGAGGCTCGCGATCTCGATTTTTGGCGGTTCGTCCTTTTTCTGAGACGGGTTTGAAGCCCCGTTGTCCACGCTCGACGCGAGCAGGGTGTCCGTCGCCGACGACTTCGTATTCGGTCGGAAGAACCAGAAGCTCATCGCCAATATGAGCGCCGTGAGGGCGACGCCACCGGCCACAACAGCCCAAAGAAACGAGGTCGGGCTAGGCTCTGGAACGGACCGCGCGCCCGCTCCCAGCGTAATCGGGGCGTGGGCCGCGATGGGACTGATGGGGGGGAACAGGTCGGGCCGGTCGGCGGAGTGAGGCGCGGCGAGTTTCGTGGTCCCCCCGAATGGAACCCTGGTCGCCTGCGCGGAGAGCTTGACCGTGCCGACGGGTTTGCCTTCCGCCGATTGCGTCGACAATTTCATTGTACCGGCGGGAGTCGGCGGAGCGGCCCGACCGGAGAGTTTCATCGTCCCCGCAGGCGGTTGCGCGGGGAGCTTCATCGTGCCGCCGGCTACCTCGACAGCCGACCGCGGGACCGTGATTTTCGACGTCGTCTCGACCACGCGCGCGGGATCGGCATTCACGAAGATCGAGGTCTTGCAACCGGGACACGGAAATGGCACTTTTTTCTGGACGAGCCTGGCATAATCGCTCGCGGTGATCGCGATTATTTTCCCACACGCGGGGCAGGCGACGCGGACTCGCTCCAAGCTCGGCGCGGTATTGAGGACCGGACTCGCCTCAATGGCGGTGACAAGAGCTTTTGCGAATTTCGCGCACGTGGGAAAGCGGTTCTCGGGGTCCTTTTCCAAGCCCTTGCGGACAACCTCCCACACCGCTTCGGAGATCCCTGGACAAAGCGTTGTGAGTGGAACGGGTGCCTTGCTCGTTTGCAAGACGAGGACTTTCGTCTTCACCGAGTCCGAGAAAATCTGACGACCGCTGATCATCTCATACACGGTGGCCGCGAGGGCGTACTGGTCCGCTCGACCGTCGAACGGCTCACCCATAATGATTTCCGGGGCCATGTACTCGGCCGTCCCGATCACCATCCCCGCGCCGGTCATTGAGGCCTTCGAGGCGGAGCCGTCCGCAGTTTCGGCAAGCACCTTGACGACGCCGAAGTCACCCAGGAAGGGGTGTCCGATCAGGTCGAAGAGGATGTTGCCGGGTTTGACATCGCGGTGGATGTACCCCCGTGAATGCACGAAGTCGAGCGCCTCGGCAACCTTGAGCACCCAATCGAGAACGCTTCGAGGATCGCTCTTGCCTTGCTTCAGGCGATCTTCCAGACTTCCTCCTTGAAGAAACTGCATCACGGCGAACGGTAAGCCATCCCAGTCGCCGACGTCCGAGACTTTGACGATATGGGGATGCGATAAGAGGACAAGCGAGCGGATCTCATTCTTGAACCGTGCGGCGAATTCCGCGTCGGACAGCATCGCTCTGAGCGGCACCTTGACCACCACGTCCGCGTCGATATTCTGATCTCGAGCGCGATAGACCGTGCCCATGCCCCCTTCGCCGAGCTTTTCCGTGATGACGTATCGCCCATGCGAAAGCGCCGTCCCGATTCCGTCGTTCGCCATCACGAATCCCCCTTACTTCTATGGAAAATTTCATCGCATTATGATCGACACATCATTACATCATTGGTTGGTAAAATACCGGATTCAACACGACATTATAATCAAGCCGATCGTGAAATAAACGTGAATTCTCCCACCGATCTTGTTGGAATTCTCGACGTACCAGGCTCGGTTCCTCCGCGCTCCCGTTCATGTGTAAAGAACCCGACGCGAGATTAGAGATCAAGCACGGATTTTCGGGACAGGTATCATGTATTTCGCCCTTCTAACCTCACGTTTCGGCGCTCCAAATCCACCTTCCGATCAATCCTCCGAATAAGAAACGTCCCATCGACGGATAACTTGCGGCCGGGCCCTTCTTGGTTTAAAAATTAATGAGGGACATAGCAGAATGGCATGAAGTTAAGACGCGAAGCTTTTTTCGGAAAGTCTTTGTGTTCAACCACTTTGTCAAGTTCGTGGGCGACCCCGTGGGGAGTAAAAGCTGGAACGCCTTGATTTCTCGGGGTATATCCCGAGAGTGGTTGATCTAAGGCCGTCAAACGATCGATCATAAGACTTGATGCTTTAAACCCTTGCGCCTTAAGTTCATGCCATTCGGACATAGCACATTTGACAGCGGCCTGACAAAAGCGCTTTGTCCGCCTTTTCCCTTCCTATGTCACCCTTTTTCCTTCCGGAAGATCAGGCCCAAGGTCGTGCCGGATTAGGCACGTAAGCTACGCGAACAAAGTAAGATCACCCACTCCGATGAGCCGACTCTCAAGCACATCATGGAGTACTTTGACAAGCCTTGAGTTCCGGCCCGGTGTTTGCTTGGAAATCCTTCCAGGTTTGACCGAAACGATAAGGGAGGACGACTGATGAAGGCACTTTGCTGGCACGGCAAGGGCGACGTTCGCATCGATAACGTTCCCGACCCCAAGATTCAGGGCCCTGGCGACGCAATCGTGCGGATCACCTCCACCGCCATCTGCGGATCGGATTTGCACCTCTTGGATGGCTACCAGCCCACCATGGAAAAGGGCGATATCCTCGGGCATGAGCCGATGGGCATTGTCGAGGAGGTCGGGAGCGGCGTTACCCGGCTGAAGAAGGGCGACCGCGTCGTCGTCCCGTTTACCATCTCCTGCGGAACCTGCTGGTACTGCAAACGGACCGAATTCTCGCTCTGTGACACGTCCAACCCCAACGCCGAGATCGCCCGTGAGGCGATGGGACAGTCACCCGCCGGGCTATTCGGCTTCTCCCACATGCTCGGCGGCTACGCGGGCGGCCAGGCCGAGTACCTCCGTGTGCCGTTCGCCGACATCGGCCCGATCAAGATCGAGTCGGACCTGCCCGATGAGCAGGTGCTGTTCCTCTCCGATATCTTCCCCACTGGCTACATGGCCGCCGAGAACGCCGGGATCGAAAAGGGAGATACCGTGGCGGTCTGGGGCTGTGGCCCAGTGGCCCAATTCGCGATCCAAAGCGCCTGGATGCTCGGCGCCGGGCGCGTTGTCGCCATCGACCGGGTGCCTGAACGCCTGGAGATGGCCAGGAAACATGGCAAAGCCGAGACGATCAACTTCGACGAGGAGAAGGTCTACGATCGGCTGATGGAGATGACCAAGGGCCGCGGGCCCGACCGCTGCATTGACGGTGTGGGCTGCGAAGCACACGCAGGCGGCAGCTTCGACGCTGTGGTCGACAAGGCCAAAGCCTCGGTGGGACTTGCCACAGACCGGCCGCACGTCCTGCGCGAGGCGATCATGTGCTGCCGCAAGGGCGGCACGGTTTCGATTCCGGGTGTCTACGTGGGATTCCTCGACAAGATTCCGATGGGCGCGGCGATGAACAAGGGCCTGACCTTCAAGATGGGCCAGACGCACGTCCAGCGCTACCTGGGGCCATTGCTGAAGCGGATCGAAAGTGGCGAGATCGATCCGTCGTTCGTCATCACGCACAAGCGCCCCCTCGCCGACGCTCCCGAGATGTATAAGACGTTCCGCGACAAGAAAGACGGCTGCATCAAGGTCGTGTTGAAGCCCTGAAACATGACGAACGGGAGATCAA
>JAYVYS010000598.1:0-10122 GCA_043784005.1 Isosphaeraceae bacterium | reverse complement strand
GTTCGTCGCAGGCACTCGACAACCCTGCGCCGTGAATCGTCGTCATTGAAGATCGCGAGGTCTCGGAATTCCAGGCAGAGGTAACTCGCTGGTAGAAGGTCAGCGGCGGCCTGAGCCTCAGCGCGGCGGATCGCGGCGATCGCCTCGGAATCGTGCTCGACGCTGCCGCAATCACCAGGCGTCATCGTGGCGATTGTCAGATGACAGCCTGCTCGCGCTAGCAAGGCGAGCGTCCCCGCGCACTGAAACTCGATATCGTCCGGATGTGCATGGATTGCCAGAATGCGGAACCCGGCATCACGATTCGAACTCGACATGAAATGCCCCTTGGAAAGATCCGAATTTTGGAATCGAGATTTACCCCGGTGAGCACTCGATCGCAAGTGTCGACCTCCCAAACATGGAAAACGCCGGTTAGCAAAAAGGGGGCGTGCCGATTATTTTTGAAAATGTTCTAGCGTGCGCTAGACGACCTGTGTACATTACCAATCAAAGGGACACGTGGTGTTCGTCCGTTCGTTAAAAGCCTTCCGGAAGGAAAAATTCCGAGAATGGCCGCTTAAACTCTGGAAACGGGAGCCCGACCATGGCCGATACCGATGCGTTGACGCCTCGACAACGCGAGATCTATTTCTTCATCCGCAGCAAGATTCAAGGCCGCGGCTATGGACCGACGGTGCGCGAAATCGGCCTGCAATTCCTGATCAAAAGCCCCAACGGGGTGATGTGCCACCTCAAAGCGCTTCAGAAGAAAGGGCTCATCCACCGCGAGCCGAACATGTCGCGCGCGATCCAGCTCCTGGACGACCCCACCACGGCTCCGCGAGCATCGGGAATCAAGCTTCTGGGGCGAATCGCCGCAGGTCCGATGACCGAAGCGGTAGAACAGGTGGATGAGGAACTCGGATTCGCCGACTGGGAAGGCGCAGACGATAAATTCGCCCTGCGAGTCAATGGAAGCTCAATGATTGAAGAGCATATCGCCGATGGCGATTTCGTGATCATCAAAAAGCAAGAGACCGCTCGCGACGGCCAGATCGTCGCCGTTCGCGATGAAGATGGAGAGGCGACCTTGAAGCGGTTTTTCAAAGAGAAAAACCGGTTTCGCCTCGAGCCTGCGAACAAGACCATGAAGCCGATCTACCGGGACAAGGTCAACGTCCTCGGTGTACTCGTGGGTGTCGTCCGAAAATATTGACAGGGATTGCCACCAAGGGGCCGGGGCGCTGCAACCCTTTCAATAATGAGAGTCGCGGCGAATGGAGTTCGCGTTCTTTGCACAGAATGCAACGCAGCGTCCCGGCACCGATCTTGACAGACGTTCGAAATGTTTCGCGGATCGATGAGAAGAGTCGAGACTCACGTTGGAGCGGCGAACGCGGGATGGTATCGTGAGGGACTCTGAAACTCCGTCTCGATCTCATCCCGTCCTTCTTGACAGGATTGTTTCATGGCCACGGACGCCGCCGTATCACCCGACCAAGTCTTGCTTTATACCGATGGTGCGTGTAGTGGCAATCCTGGTCCGGGGGGTTGGGCCTACATCATGAAGCACCCTGCGAGCGGCCAGGTCCGCGACGGTTCGGGGGCGGAACCGCACACAACGAACAATCGGATGGAACTTGCTGGTGTTATCGAAGGGCTCGCGTCCTTGAAGCGACCGTGCCGGGTCGAGATCGTGACCGACAGTCAGTACGTCGCCAAGGGGATCGCCGAATGGATGCCCAAGTGGAAGACCAACGGCTGGCGTCGCAAGGAAGGAAGCCAGTTCAAGCCCGTGATGAATGCCGATCTTTGGCAGAGGCTCGACGTCCTGGTGTCCACCCATAAAGTGAAGCTAACCCACGTTTTGGGCCATCGAGGCCACCCCGAGAACGAGGCCTGCGATCGTATGGCGGTCGCCGCTTATCGCGCCCTGAAAGCCGACATGCGAGATGGAACAGGTCCTCTCTGACCTATTCATGCGTATCGCCACCTATGACTTCCGCAGCGTGCGACGGCTGTGACCCGTATCAGATTTTGACAACAGATCTCTTCGATCTTCAGCTTTCCCACTGGCGCGCGAAGGTTGCTTCTTTTGCTTGGAAATGTCACGAACCGCTTCAATTTCCGGCAGATTCCGGGGAGCCGGCGCAGCGGACATCGACTTCGCCTTGAGGCCCATGGAGGCAGCGGCTAAAGGCCGTTTAGCGCGTTGTTACGCCGCAGTTCCTCAAGCGGCCACACAGAGTCGGATGAGGACGAATTGACGAACCAAGGTTGATCAAGTGACAGGTCGGGTCTTCAAAATCTCACGTCTCGTGAACCGGTCGAGGCTCCGAGCCTGATCAAGCGATTTCTTGAGCGGTCCGTCGTTTGGCCACGCGTTTGGTGGCGGAGGGTGTGGGCAACATCTGTCCGAGCGGATCCCAGGAGAGTTGAAAAAGCGCCTGCCCGGTGATCGGGTCGATCGATTCGAGATTCGTGACGCCGGTGAGCAAGACGAGCACCGAATCGCCCCCTTTAACGAACGACGGCTGCTGCCCCGCTCGAGAATTCGATAGGGCGAAGAGAATCGAGTCGCCTGCCGAAAGCGTTCCACCCGTGGGTAGTGCGACCACGGCGTTGCAGCTCCGGCCTCTCTCGATTTCCGAAATCCGTTGTTCGCTTGCGGGGTAGCAGTTCATTGGAAAACCCACCAAAACGTCGGTGTTCCGATTGACGCTTTTGACGCTTTCCTTGTCGGAAAGCAACGTGTGCATAGAAGAACGACCGGAGGTGAACCAGGAGATGAATCCCGGTTGACTCCGGTCGGTTCACATGGGCGAGTTTCATCTGGACAAGAAGAAACTCATCGATTGACAGAGGAGCAAGGGGTCTGTGAGAGCAAACCCCTCAACGCCTTGGGTTCGTGGGGAGATCAATAACGACCACCGCCACCACCACCGCCGTAACCGCCGCCGCCGCCACCGCTGCGACCGCCGCCACCACCACCATAACCACCGCCGCCGCTACGACCACCGCCACCGCCACCGTAGCCGCCCCCGCCGCCGCCACCACGATCTTCTCGCGGCTTGGCTTCGTTGACCGTCAGGTTACGTCCGTCATGGTCACGAGCATTGAGGCCCTGAATGGCCGCCTGAGCCTCGGCGTCCGAGCCCATTTCCACGAACCCGAATCCTTTGGAGCGATTCGTGTCCCGGTCGATGATAATCTGGGCACTCTGGACGGTCCCGAACTGGGAGAACAGGGCCTCCAGGTCGGACTCGTTGACATTGTAGGTCAGGTTGCCCACGTACAGCTTCTTGGCCAAGGGAGAACTCCGGATCGAAAGCAGAACGACCCTCGGGATGCTTTCAGGGTCGAGAAGAAAGGGGTTTCCGCTGAAACCCGTAGAGGCAGGATCGGCGAGGGAGAAAAGCAGGGACCGGATCAGAAAGAGCCAGCGGTGCTACTCGGTCGTCAGACCAACCGACTAAAGGATATCAAACGTTGGAAGAAATAGATAGAACCAATTTTCTTGATCGTGAATTGCGGTCTTCAGCAGGAAAATGCAGGAAATTTGAGCATAACTGAGCGGTGAACCATTAAATCCCGAAAAAAATCCGTGTACTTGCGTCGTTAAATCCCGAGTGAAACCATAATCGCAGGCGTTTCACGTTGTACTGGAAACCTCACGATCATCCCGGTATCATGCATCTCGATGGACAACTCGCAGGTATCCGAAAGATGCCTCAGCAGTGTCTATCGCCGCTGGCAAGTTTGGGGGACGTTGGCCCAAGTCCCTAAGAAGCAAAGAGACCGAGATTTTGGAGAGGTGACCGAGAGGCCGAAGGTGCGGCACTGGAAATGCCGTGTACTGTCACAGGTACCGCGGGTTCGAATCCCGCCCTCTCCGCTTGGCGAAGAAGCGGCTGGCATTTTTTGCCAGCCGCTTTGTTTTCGCGTCCCCAGATCCAACGCGGCTCGTACTCGACTTTCGTTCGATCTGAACGCGTCAGTCAGAGCCTTTCTCCGCAGATTTTGCCGAAATCGAAGTCTTGGCCTTTTTTGATTCAGCAGAAGCGCGGCGGCTCTCCAGGGCTTGCTTCTGGGTGTCCGTCAGCTTCGACTCACATTCCGCCATCATCTCGCCCCGTATGGTGGCGATTTGCTTTTCCAGAGCGTCGATCTTTTCTTGATGCTTTCCACGGACCTTGTAAATCTCTTCTTTTTGCTCGGGCGAGAGCCCGATCTGACCAAAGAACGGTGGCACTCGACGCGATGGGTCGACGGCTTTCTTGGCCGCGGCGGGTTTGGCGGCGTCATCCGCCTTCGCGGGCTCTTGCGCAGCCAGTCGGAATGCCCCCAACGAAACAACTCCCGAGACACCCAGAATCATTGTCAACGCATGAAAACGGCTTCGAGCGGCCATGTTGCGAAATCCTCACTGCCAAGAACGACTTCGTTCTGACGTCAATGTACGACAGAGAACCAAAGTAAGCGAGAACGGGACACGAATCCAGGACTTTTCACGAGCCGTGTGAACAAAACAACGCGGCCTGTGGTGCGCACCACTCGATAGTGATCGGGAAAGTCGACACCCTCGGCTCGAATGTTTCGCCCCGGAACGCGAAGATGTTCAGAAAAGACACCGGCGTGGGGAGGTTGGGCAGGGTGGTTTCCCCTTGAGGGACGGAAGGCGAATCGTCTCTTACTTATCTCCCAGCGAGCATGAAACGGCCCCCAGACGCTGGTTCTTGGGACTTTACCGGGACGAGATAACGAGTTAGGTTAGGAATCCCTGACACGGACCTCTTGCCGGCTGGCACCAAGTGTCTCTCCAAATTCTCCGGCTATTTGTTCTTGGGAGCGATCCTCATGGCCTCGGACTCGAAGTCAACCACCTCCGCCTCATCCGGGCCCCTGAGGGTCGAAAACCAGGGGATACGCGTTTTTACGTATCCCAAGGTCATCTTCATGTTCCCGACGTTGATCGTCGCACTGATCTGCGGGCTAGGGATGTGGGTCATCGGAGGTACGTCCCCAGACCCATCGAAGCAGCAAACCGTCCAGTCGGCCGTCACGAAAGACGGAATTCAAGCCGCCACGGTAGCACCCACGATGGCCAGGCATGAGCGATTCAATACGCCTCAAAACCTTTTCGGCGTGCTTTTTCTCGGCGTCTTCGCATTCAATTTGCTCATCATGGCGATCGATTTTCCTCGCTTCACAATCGTCGCCGTGTTGCTCCTGGCGGCGTTCCTGATTTTCTTCATTCTTTGGCTCGGTGCCGCTTTCGACCTCAGGTTGATGGTTGCGGTTCGGTCGATCATGGAAAAGATTTACGTCCACGCAAACACAGGATTTTACTTCATGGTGGCGGCGATCATGACGGTGATCCTGCTCATCGTTTATGCCACGCGCTACCTGGATTACTGGCAGATCCTTCCTAACGAAATTCTCCACCATCACGGCCCGCTCAGCGACCTTGAGCGGTTTCCGACGATGAACCTGAAGTTCGACAAGGAAATCCCCGATGTCCTCGAGTATTTCTTTCTCGGCTCGGGACGGCTCGTGCTGCACGTGACCGAGGAACGCAAGGCGATCGTGCTCGATAACGTGCTCTTTATCACATCCGTCGAGGCGGCGCTCAAGAACCTGATGAGCCGGATGGAAGTTCGCGTCACGACCGACCAGGAAGTGGCCGGCATCTGATCAATGGCCCTGATATCCTGCGAAAAAACGAAACTCGACGTCTGCGAAGACGCCGAGTTTCGTTTCGTTTCGTTTTCGATCCAGAGCGATCGAAGAATCAGAGGTCGGCGGATTCTCGTTTCCGGTCAATCTCTCGGCTCATGACGTGTGGTGCCGGAAGCGATTTCGGTCCATGAGCCGCCATGGGAATCCCCGCCTTCAGTTCCTCAAGGATCGGTCCATTCAGGACGGTCTCGATGTCACGAAGCCGTCGCGCGATGTAAGCGCCATCGAGCACGCGGTGGTCGTAGATCAGCTTGATGATCACGTCCCCGCCACTTGTGATCGGGCCGAAGGTCAGAGTGGTCGTGAGCGGGGAGATCGGATGAAGCGATTCGGCCCCAAGCGCTCCGTAGCTCGTCAAGCCGAAGGTACCAAACCGCTTGGCGCGTTTCATCCCTGAGACGTTCAGGGTGCTCCACCAAAGGAGCCTTCGTACGGGCATCGGCGCACGGCTTACGCGCAACGCCTGGCGGTAAACCCCGACATTTTCGAGCGGCTGGTGCTTGTAATACGCCAGCGCCTCCTGAATCTGTGCGATCGACTGCTTCTCCGGGGCTCGGAAAAGTCCGACGAAGACAACAGATTCCCCCTGATACGATCGTTCGATCGCCAGAGCGCAGTTCATCCACGGATGTTCGTACAACCGCGGCCAGGGGAACTGCAACAGGGCTCTTCGGAGCGGCGGGTGGTCGGCTCCCACGAGGGCGAACGCCTTCATGAAAATGACCGCCCAAGAGGGCCGAACCGGATGATTCGATCGTGGGCCGATCAGTTCCGCGATATTGACCGTCCGCGCAACGGGCGTCGATGGGACTTGCCGCGCGAAATGAATCAAATCGATGATGAACTGCCGGGGGCCACTGATCGGCAGACTACTCCCTTTCGACTCGTGCATCCATGCACCTCGGCGAGACGGAACCCAGGGTCCCGGTCACGATCCTCGCGAAACCCACCCGGGAACGTGGTGGGCACCTAAGGTCCGGAGCCTAACGCAAAATACTGAATGTGGGAAGACGAAGGTAAGGGGTCGTCAGGCCGATTTCTCACATTACGCCGAGGCCCTTTCTTTTTCGCATCATGAGGGGTGAAAACCAGATTCCCGATCAAACACTGAGGCAAGAAGCCGACATCTCGTTTCCCAAGCGATCGCGTTTCGGCTTTCGACGGCCCGCGTTCGGATCGATTCTCCGAAAGGAAAACGGCACGGTATCGTGATGGTAGGGGCTCCCCAAAAGGCCGGTCATCATGCCATAATCGTCGGGCCGTCCAGGAATGCTCGATGGCTTTCGGCAGGAGGATTGCAAAGTCGCAGGGAAAAGTGATGATGACCGAGCGTGAGCGAGCCCCGATTTTCGTCCACCTGATACCGAGTTTGATCGCTCCGGGAGCCCTCCGCGGCAGTGTGGCGGTGGTGGTCGATGTCCTTCGCGCGACGACCGTGATAGTTCGGGCGCTCGCCTCGGGGTGTGTCGCTGTGATCCCATGCGGCGAGGTCGACGAGGCGGTGAACATTCGCGATTCACTTCCGCGCGGCACGGCACTGCTCTCGGGAGAACGCAAGGGATTGCCGATCGCGGGCTTCGACCTGGGCAATTCTCCGGGAGCCTTCACGCCCGCGATCTGTACCGACAAGACGCTCGTCATGACCACCACTAACGGCACGCGCGCAATCCTCGCGAGCCTGGAGGCGGACCGGGTGCTTGTCGCGGCGTTCACAAACCTCATGGAAACCGCCGCGGCGCTCCACGACGTCGAGCAACCGATCCACATCGTTTGTTCAGGAACGGACGGTCGGATCAGCTTTGAAGACTCCATACTCGCCGGCGCGCTCGCGTGCGACCTGCATGTTTCGCGGAAGTCCGCGACCTCCACGCGGCCCTACGGGAACGACGAGGCCGAGATCGTTTCGCGATTGTGGGCGACCGTCCCCCTTGCCGAGCCTGGAGACGAGTCAGAGCTTGAAGGGGTCTTGAGTCAGGGTAGGGGGGGGCGTCGCGTCCGTGAGATCGGTCTTGCCGAAGACATCCGCGAATGCGCCCGGCTCGATCGGTTTCCGCTCGTCGCGGAGTTGCGACGCGAACCGCTGCGCGTGGTTCGAGTCCAATAGCGTTCACCCACAAAAATAAGCGTTTCGATCACGACAAACCGGGGAGGGCCCTGCCAAGGTCAGGCCCCGAGGAGACGATGAACCGATGGACATGGATAAGCTGGTTTCCCTCTGCAAGCGTCGCGGGTTCATCTTCCCGTCGAGCGAGATCTACGGCGGAATCAACGGATTTTGGGACTACGGTCCGCTCGGCGTCGAACTGAAGCGCAACATCAAGGAAGCCTGGTGGAACGACACGATCCGTTCGCGAGACGACGTGGTTGGGCTCGATTGCTCGATCATCATGCACCCGAAGGTCTGGGAGGCGTCGGGGCATGTCGGCGGGTTTAGCGACCCGATGGTGGATTGCCGCGAGACCAAAGAACGCTATCGGGCCGATCAGCTTTTTGTCTTTCGCTTTACCATTGAGGGGCAGGGAGATTTATTGCTGGCCCTGGTGGGTGGCACGGCGACGGACGCGCAAGCGGCCCTCGATGCGCGAGTCTCCGTCCTTTCACGTAAGAACCTGCTGAAGACAAAGGTGAAGCATCTGGGCGAGCCCACTGTGACTCCCTATCTTCATTTTCCTGAGGACCAACGGGGGGCCGTCATCGGGCCTGCGGCGGAGAAACCGGGAACGCTCACCGAGCCTCGTGACTTCAACTTGATGTTCGAGACCAACGTCGGGGCCGTCGTCGAGGATTCGAACAAGGCCTACCTCCGCCCCGAGACGGCGCAAGGCATCTTCGTCAATTTCAAGAACGTCGTCGATACGGGCCGCGTCAAAGTTCCGTTCGGGATCGCCCAGGTCGGTAAGAGCTTTCGAAACGAGATCACACCACGTAATTATATCTTCCGCTCCCGAGAATTTGAGCAGATGGAGCTTGAATTCTTCTGCCATCCCGACGAATCCGACGAATGGTACGCCTACTGGCGGAAGACCCGCTTTCAATGGTATGTCGATCACGGTCTGAAGTCCGACAACCTCCGCCTTCGCGACCATGACCCCGACGAACTCGCGTTTTACTCGAAGGCGACGGCCGACATCGAGTATGCGTTTCCGTTCGGAGTCGCCGAGCTTGAGGGGATCGCGCATCGGAGCGATTACGACCTGAACCAGCACCAGAAGTTCAGCGGAAAAGACCTCAGTTACTTCGACGAGGAACGCTGGGAGCGTGATAAAACAGCGCTGAGCCTGACGGCGTTCAAAGACTACCTCAAAGGTCGCGAAGGTCAGGCAAAGCCAGGGTATCCCTATCAGTATGTCCCGCACGTGATCGAGCCCTCGGCGGGAGCCGACCGCGCGACATTGGCGTTCCTCTGCGAGGCCTATCAAGAGGATACGGTCGGCGGCGAGACGCGCACGGTCCTGAAGTTTCATCCAAGGCTCGCGCCGATCAAGGCGGCGGTTTTCCCGCTGGTCAAGCGCGATGGCATGCCCGAAATGGCCGAGAAGATTTATCGCGACCTCAAAAAAGATCACAACGTCTTCTTCGACGAAAAAGGGGCGATCGGACGTCGCTACCGTCGTCAGGATGAGGCCGGGACGCCGTTCGGAATCACCGTCGACAGCCAAACGTTGACCGATGGGACCGTGACCTTCCGTGACCGCGATAGTTGCCGGCAATGGCGTGTTCCATCGTCGGGCGTCGGGCAAGCCCTGCGCGACCTCCTCAATGGGGCTCCGATTCCCGAATCCTAATCCAGGGTTGACCCACTATCCGGCCAGGGGGATGATCCGATAGGGTTTGGGAGTGAGAAGCGGATCGGGATACGCGACCCGGGCATTGTCTCGACCACGAAACGGAATGGATCATGAAGCCCTGTATCAGTCAGGCAACCACGCTCAGCACCCCGTTCGAGCAGGATTTGACGTCCTACTCGCGCGCGGGCTGGACGGCTGTGGAACTCTGGCTGACAAAGCTGGAGACCTATCTGGAAGGTCACAGCCTCGCTGATGTGAAAGCCCAGCTTCTTTCCCAAGGACTGACCGCCGCCGCGGCCTCAGTTCAAGGAGGTCTGCTGCTCTCTCGGGGAGTCGAGCGCGAGGTCCACCTGGAGCATTATCAGAAACGGCTGGCAATGCTCCAGGAGCTTGGGGTGCCGACCTTGATCGTCGCGGCCGACTTCAACCGAGAGCTTTCGCAGGACGACTACGGTCGCGCCGCGGGGGCCTTGGCCGAGGCGGCCGAGATCGCTCAGAGGTTCGGAGTTCGACTCGCGCTTGAGTTCCAGAAATCGGCGAAATTCTGTGCGAGCCTCGATACCACGGTCGCCCTGATCATGCAGAGCGGTGCTTCGGGAGTCGGCGTCTGCCT
>JAYVYS010000597.1:0-3306 GCA_043784005.1 Isosphaeraceae bacterium | reverse complement strand
TCCCACAGTCGGTCTTCACACCGATGTCCGCCCCGCCGAGGGGGACGTGCCGCAAAGCCGTTCCAATTTTCGGGCGATCGTGGCGGGCCTCGCGGTGGGACGGCGGCTCGACTGGTTCACCGAGCGGCTCACCTGGGAAGCGTTTCAGCATTATCAGGGGGCCACGAACCTCTTGATGACGGAGTTGAGCTGGCGGAACGGGCCGATCCGGGTCCTCGTTACCGACTTCGCCGTGATGGGTTCGGTGCTGCCGCGAACCGCGGGAGGCACGGAGTCGACCGGCCAGTATATCAAGCGGTTCCGGGTCAAGAATGAAGGAACCGAGCTGCGTCGGGCGTTGTTCGGCGTGTACATCCAGGCGGAAGTGAATGGCGGGATCGGCGAACCGGGCCTGAGCTGGCACGATGGCGACCGGACATTGCTCGCCACAAATCGCGGGCATTCCCACGCGAACCGAAAACTCGCCAGAGACGCGACCGTGGAGTTCGCGATCGCGCTGGACGGACGAGGCGAGGTCCACTGCGAGCCAACGGGTCCCAACGAGGCGATCTTGCTTCGATGGCTAGATCTGCCGGCGGGCGAGACGGTCACCGTCGACCTGCTCGTGAGCGGTGCTTTCACCGGCTGGCGAGGCGACCCGGGGACCTTCGAGCACTGGCTCCGCCCCGCCCTCGCCTGGTTTCGGTCGTCCGACCTCGACCTGGTGGAACAGAAGACCGCGCTGGAGTGGGATACTTACGTCGAACCCCTGCCAAGCATCCACTTTCCCAAGCCGGGATACGCGGTCAGCCTGCGGCGATCCGCTCTGGCCACGGCCCTGCACGTTGATGCGATCGAGGGTGCCGTGGCGTCGGGATTCGAGCGCGGCCTCAGCGCCTATTGCTGGCCTCGCGAGGCGGTCTGGGTCGGCGATACCTGCTCCCGGCTTGGTCATCCGGAGATCGGTCGTAACGTCTTTAAATGGCTGACGAGTGTCAAAGGACAGAACCGACCTTACGCCTACTGGTTCCAGAAATACACGATCGACGGCTCTCCGGAGTGGGAGACACCGGCCGTCGATCAGTCCGCGATGATTCCTTGGGGGATCCTCCGGTATTTTCGGAGGACCGACGACCTTTCGGCCGTGGTTGATTCTTGGCCCATGATCGAGCGTGCGGCGTCGGTCGCTTCGGGGGGCTCTGGCCACCCCGGTTTGAGCTATCTCGACGACCTCCGCCTCGTCAGCTCGGCGGGGATCTGGGACAACCGGTTCGGGGCGTTTCTCTACTCGAACGCATGTGTGGTGGCAGGGCTTCGCGCGGCCTCGACACTTGCGCATCGCCTCGACAAGCCGGAGCAAGCTGAGCGTTGGAGAACTCTCGCGGAGGAGGTCTGGCTAACCGGGATACTCTCGTCGAGCGCGGCGAACCATCCGGAAGATCCGGGCCTGGTCGATGCCGAGTCGGGCCGGTTCCTCGATTGTCGACGGCTCTCGACGTTGCGGAGCCTCTGGACCACTGACAAGGCGTTGCTTATCGAGCGTTCGAAGCTTCTTGACGTGAGCATGCTCGGACTTGTTGTCCCGTACCGCCTCTTGCCGGCCTCTGACCCGAGGGTGGTCGCCAGCGCTGAGGCGGTCTTTCGCGGCAGCGTGATGAACGGCGATCCGAACGTCCTGGCGCGAAGCCTGGTCGATCCCTCGCGACCGGACCGAGAAGCGACTCCGGGAGAAAGCTCCAGTCAAGACGTCTCGTCGCTCGCGACCCTTTGGATGGCGCGTTATCTGATCGAGCTCGGTCGCGAAACAGGGGCCGTTCGTCATTGGAACCGCGCGCTGGCGATGCTGGACGCCATTTTGTCGCGGCTATTGCCGCTGGGATTGAGTTTGCGGGTCGCCTCGCGGCCAAGCGACCAGACCCTCCGAGGTGCCTCGGCCACCAGCTCGGGTGTCTGGCGTCTGCACGCGATGCTCATTGAAACGCTGCTCGATTTCGCTGGATTGGAGTACGACGCGGTGGACAGGGTGTTGACGCTTGACCCGGTTCTGCCGGGCCCCTGGCCGCATACGGGACAATCGCAATCGTTTTCTTGCGGCCATGTCGCCTATCGCCTGGAACGCCCGCTCGGCGGCACGGTCCATCACCTCAGCCTGAAGGTCGAGCTGCGACAAGAAGTGATCTTTAAAGTGGGCATCACCTGCCCGGGGCTGACGTCGCCGGGACTCTGGCAATCCGTGCCGAATCTTCCCGCACCCGCGTTCAGCCCCAAGACCGGCCGGCTCACGTGGACGCAGACGATTCCCGCCGGGGAGTCGAACTGGAACTGGACCTGGGGTTGAGCGTTACCGATCACGGACGTCGATTTCAAACCGATCGGGCTCTGGAATTCCCTCAATCCGGCATCATCCTCACGAACCGATCATTTCCGCGCCGATAATGGGTGATGGAAACTTGACGCCCCTTGGTCCCGGAAGCGACCTTGGCAGCAAGGGGGTGCTTCGCTAGAATCCGCCACGCTTGGGGGGAACCGATGGATACGGAAACCTCCGGGCACGGTTGATTGATCGAAGCGGATTTCCCGCGGCCCAGTCGTTCGACCCATCTCGTTCACCTTTGTACAACCCACGCGACGATCGATTCGGGTCGGAACCGATCAGACCGAGAAATCACCGGCCGCCCCTTCGCGGGGATGGCCGCCGTCCGTTCGAGAGTCCGTTCCATGGAAGGAGGCTCGATGAGCACGGTCCCGACGCCCAAGGCTCAGGTCCGCGTCCATATTCGCTGGATGATCCGTCGCGATATGCCCGAGGTTCTGGCCGTCGAGCACGCCAGCTTCGAATTCCCGTGGTGTGAGGAGGAATTCCTCCGCGTTCTGCGCCAGCGGAATTGTATCGGCATGGTGGCTGAGTACGGCGAGCGCGTCGTCGGCTTCATGATCTACGAGCTTCACAAGAACAAGCTCCAAGTGCTCGATTTCGCCACGCATCCGGAGTTCCGCCGCATGGGCGTCGGCCGTCAGATGCTGGCGAAGCTGGTGGGCAAGCTCTCAAGCCACCGTCGCACTCGGATCACCCTCTCGGTACGAGAGACGAATCTCGATGCGCAGTTTTTCTACAGATTCCAAGGCTTTCGTGCCTTGGAAGTCGTTCGCGAGCACTTTGCGGACACCGGCGAAGATGCCTATCTCATGACTTATCTCCTCGACGAGTCGATTATCGAGGACCACGTTCCCGCCAACCGAATCGCCAAGCAGTTCGACAACTGAACCGAACGGCAGTCGGAAAGCTAATCAAGACAGAGCGGGCCGCGCGGGCCGGATCCAAGGATG
>JAYVYS010000596.1:0-13661 GCA_043784005.1 Isosphaeraceae bacterium | reverse complement strand
TCACCTTGAGACACCCGACCTGACGGTCGTGATTGCCTCGGTGAACGGCCGTTCGGTCCTTGAGCCGACGCTTGACGCGATTGACGCCCTTCCCGAACGGGACAGGATCGAGGTGATCGTGGTCGAGACGGTCGGGGGTGCCACCCGGGAGTGCCTTCAGTCGCGGTCGCGAGCGGTACGGGTGATTGATTCCGAGCGATTGCCGATTCCTCGGCTCCGTTATCAAGGGGTCTTGCAGGCGCGCGGCCGGCTCGTCGCGATCCTGGAGGACCACGCGCGCGTTGATCCCGGCTGGGCCGAAGGGTTGCTGGCCATGCATGATGAGCCCTGGTGGGGAGCCGTCGGCGGGCCGGTCGAAAACGGAAAGAACGGCCTGATGAATTGGGCGGTCTATTTTTGCGAGTATGCCCCCTACATGGGGCCGATGGTCGAGGGTGAGTCTTCCGACCTTCCCGGAAATAACATCGCGTACAAGCGCCCTCATTTGCTCAGACACGCACGGGTCCTCGACGAAGGGAAATGGGAGTCCTGGATCAACGATCTCCTCAGAGCGGACGGGGTTCCCATCGCTTCGACGAATTCCATGGTCGTTCGCCATATCAAGACATTTCGATTCAGCTACTTTCTTTCGCAACGATTCCACTTCGCGCGTTCTTATGCGGGAATGAGGCGAGCGGATCAGTCTTGGGCCAAAAGAGTGTTCTACGGAGTCGGCTCGCTCGCACTCCCGGTTCTATTGACTTTGCGCGTGGTCAAGACCGTAGTTGCGAAGAAACGGCACCTTGGCCGCTTCCTGCTCGTCAGCCCGATCGTTGCGCTGTTCCTGACGGTCGGGGCATTCGGCGAGATGGTGGGCTACCTCATCGGCTCGGGCAAGAGCCTGGATCACGTCGAGTGAGCGCGGGTCCGATCGCACTCAGTATAGTGATCGCCGCGAGTGAATCGGCCGAGGCCGCTCATCGTTCCATGCGCTCGATCGAGGTTTCGGAACGCCATGATGTCGAAGTCCTGATCGTCGCGGCCCTCGATCGCATTCAACCGCCTGAATGGGTCCCAGAAGGTGTTCGCTGGATTGTCGCGAGGCGCGCGAGCGGCGTGGCCACGCTGCGGCGGATCGGCCTCGATCATGCGCGCGGGCATGTCGTCGCGTTCACGGAGGACTCATGCACGCTCAGCACAGGTTGGGCTGACGGCTGGCTGACGACTTTTGAAAAGTCTAAGCATCAAACCGCGACAGGGTCCGTCTTGCCACTGATCGGCGGCGATCCCGTCGATTGGGCCGTCTTTTTCTTCGAGTATGCCTGCTTTCTGCCGGACCATCGCCCGAAGGCCCAATTGCGGCTTGCCGGCAATAACTTCGCCATTCGACGAAGTTTGTCAGCCCGACTCGATCCCGAGCAGATCCATGAGACCGAAGTTAATGGCATTGATCCGGCGAACACCGGTCGATCCCCATCAATGGCGTATCATGTAAGGCACTATGGGCTGGCGGAGGCGCTCCGCGATCGACTTCGCTTCGGGTTCCAATACGGTCAACGCAGATCCAAGGGGACGTCCCGAGGTCTACGGAGTCTGGCCATCGGACTTGGACCGGCCATCCTCCTGGTTCAATTGGCCAGGCTCGTCGTGACCGTCGTGAGTCGTCGGCGGTTTCTGAGCGAGTTTCTCGAGACCTTGCCGATGACGCTAGGACTGCTGACCGCGTGGAGCGTTGGTGAGTGGTCAGGATGGATCAGTGGGATGAGACCGCTGCGCCTGCCGTTCGCAAACGACGTGAAACAAGGGGCCGATGCCGCGAGCGACACTTTGGCCCGGGCGAGACGTTACCAGGCGGTTGTAGAGTCGCGCGGCTCGTCGTTTCACTGGCCCGAAATGAGTGAAGTCACTCTCGGGAAGCGGCGGGACGGTGATCCGGCCGCCTTGAAACGGCGAAGCGCGTAACATCGACGACCAGCCGGCATAGCTAAGTGTATGGATGCCTCGGAAGTCGAGTCGGCTGATGATCCGAACGTAGGCAGGCATCCATCGACGCGGTAAGTAGCCGACGCCCCAAACCCCGACGTGCGGCTCCAGAGCGATGCTGAAGCGATTTGGAGAGGCGAGGAACAGCCTTCCGCCGGGCTTCAGCACGCGAAAGGCCTCGAAGAGGGTCGCTCGTTGATCACCGACGTGCTCGAAGACGTCGCCGGCAATGACGTTGGAAAGACTTTCCGGCGCGACCGGCAATCGCTCCGCACACGCACAGGCAAGCGGAATCAGGCCGAATCCCTCTTCTTCGAGCCGCTTCCTCGCGAGGATTAACCAGCGCATCGCGATATCGACGCCGAACACTTCCGTCTTCTCCGGTCCGATGGCCGCGAGGAACGATCCACTGCCGCATCCCAGATCAAGAAGGCGTCCCGCCTTGACGGGACCGATCGCGTCGAGCCAGCCCCGAACCCGACCTGGCGCGGAGAGGATATGGTCAATCTGTGACCGGCGTTGTCGCGGAGAAATCTCCGGCGAAAGTTCAAAATAGAGGTCCAGTAGGCCTCGAAAGTCGAGCCGGTCGTACGCATCATCGAGCTTCTGAGCAAAGTCCCAATCGGCCTGATTCGAGAGGTAGATGTCTTCGGAAGTGCGAAGGTCGGGAATCCCCCGCAACGCCCGCGATATTCTCTCACAGCTCAGGCATCGCCAGGATGTGGGACCGGGTTCTAGAGTCCCGAGACAGAGTGGACATTTCCATGGTAATCCGTTCAACCGAGTTCTCCTCGGGGCAGTCGCTTCTCCTTTTCGGATCAATGCGGAAAGCTGAAACCGCTCCGTTTTCGTCTCAACGTTATCTGGATTCGAGTTCCAAAGTGGCCTTGATCATCTGGACGAACCGGCTTCTCCACGACGCGAGGTCGAGTATCTGGAGGGAGCCGTCGTCGTTTAGCTCCATTCCGGTTTCGATTTGGATGGATCGTTCGACAGTCTCAACGGGGTCTTCGATGAAAATCGGGACCTTTCGCAGATAGGCGGTTTGCTGTTGACCACCCGAGAGTACCGTACGGCCATCGGGACTGAAGGCCACGAACCAGACCTGACTCTCATGAGGGAAGGAAGGCCCCACGGGCATCCCCGTGTCTTTGTCCCAGAGCTGGGCGGTCCGATCGTAACTTCCCGTCAGCACGGACTTGCCGTTGGGGCTGATCGCAAGGGCGCGAAGCCGGCCGTCGTGGCGGAACTGTGGGGCCTCGGGAAGTCCTGTCTCGGTCTGCCAAACGCGCGCCACCCGGTCCCATGCGCCGGTGATGACCGAACGGCCGTCGGGGCTGAACGCGGCAACCGATACGGGTCCATTATGTTTTAACAACGAACGCAGCGTCCCGTCGGCAACGACCCAGAGCCTTGCGGACATGTCATCGCTGCCTGTGAGGATTGTTTTGCCATCGGGACTAAAACAGGCCGCCAAAACACCTCCGTCATGCTCCAACGGCTGGCCGATGGATTGTCCGGTCGACGCATCCCAGAGCCGTGCCGTTCGATCGAGACTGCCGGTAAGCGCGAATTGCCCGTCGGGACTGAACGCCACCGCCACCACTTCCTTAGTGTGTTTGAGAGGAGGGCCGATCGGCTTTCCCGTGACACTCTCCCAGAGTTGGGCGGTCATATCATTACTGCCTGTCAGAACGGTGTCGCCGTCGGGACTGAAAGCGACGGACAAGACGGGACCGCTGTGTTGCAGTTTCAAGTGCTTGCCAGTCAATGTATCCCAGAGTCGCGCGGTGTGGTCGCGGCTGCCCGTCAAGATGGTCTTGCCATTCGGGCTGAACGCGATGGCCTGCACGATATCGCCATGGGTCATGGGTTCGCCGATGGGCGCGCCGGTGGATGCATCCCAGAGTCGCGCGGTGTGGTCGAAACTCGCCGAAAGAATCGCTTGGCCGTCGGGACGAAAGATCACGGCCCGGATGAATCCTTCGTGGTGGATGGAGAAACCCGATGACTCGGCGATGTCCCAGATCAATGCGGTTCGGTCGAAGCCCCCGGTGATAACACTCTTGCCGTCGGGAGTGAAGGCCACTGCGGAAACGGTGTGTTGGTGGCGAAGGTTGGTGCCAATGGGTTCCCCCGTGGCGACGTCCCAGAGGCGGGCGATTCCGTCCTGGCAGCCGGTGAGGATCTTGGTGCCGTCGGGACTGAAGACGACCGCGCCCACGCAGTGTTGGTGAACAAACGGAGCGCCCTTGGGGCGTCCCGAGGCGCGATCCCAGATTCTGGCGGTGCGGTCGTAGCAGCCGGTCAGCACGGTCGTGCCGTCGGGACTAAACGCGACCGAAGAAACCCAGTCGATGTGTACCAAGGGTGAGCCGATCGGTTCCCCGGTCGCGGCGTCCCAGATTCGCGCTGTCTTGTCCCAGCTTCCGGTCATCACCGCCTTACTGTCGGGACTGAACGCCACGGAGGTGATCTGGCCCTCATGCCGGATCTGCTTGCCGACCCGCGCTCCGGACGTCGCGTTCCAGACCTGGGCGGTCTTGTCGAAGCTGCCGGTCAAGACCGTCTTGCCATCGGGGCTGAATGCGACCGCGTAGACGGTGTCGTCGTGCTGGAAAGTGGGGCCGACCTGTTGAAACGTCTCAAGGTTCCAGAACCGGGCGATCTTGTCGTCGCAACCGGTGAAAAGCGTTCGTCCGTCGGGGTGAAACGCCAGAGAGGTCACTCGGCTCTCGTGGTGGAGCAGGGGGCCGACGGGTGCCCCGTTGGAGACGTCGCAGAGTTGCACGGCGAAGTCGTCGCCCGCGGTCGCCACGACTCGACCGTCGGGGCTGATCGCCACGGCGTGGATCGCGCCGGGGTGCTCCCATCGGACTCTGATTCGGTGGAGCCGGGGTTGCCACGCCGAGATGTTCAAGCGGAACGCTCTTTCGAGCGACCGATCGCGAGCATCGCGGGCGCTTTTCATTCCGCGAACAAGCCAGAGCATTCCCTGACCCACGTCCCCTTGTTTGCAGAGTCTCTGCCCATGTTCGTAGGCCAGCCGCGCCGCCGTCTGATCGACTTCACGCTGTCGCGATTGGATCTCTCGGAGGGCTTCTCCGATTTTCTGAGCGGCGCGATACTGCGACACTGCGAAGCTTACCGAGAGGACGATCGTCGCCATCAGTGCGATCAGGGCCAGGCTCACCGCGATGGCCAGCGAAGTCTTTCTCTTGCACCAACGCCAGAGCCGCTCGGGCGCGGTAACGGGGCGGGCGAGCACCGACTCGAAGTTAAGAAACCGCTCCAGATCGTCGGCGAGTGCTCCCGCCGACGGGTAACGCTTCTGAGGCGACTTTTCGAGGCACTTCAGGCAGATCGTTTCGAGGTCCTGGGGCACCTTGGGATTCAGGCGGCTCGGGCGGGTCGGCTCCTCGTTAAGCAGCTTCCGAAGAGTCTCCAAAGGGGTGCTCGCACGGAACGGAGGCGTTCCCGTGAGCAACTCGTAGAGGATCGCACCCAGGGAGTAGATGTCGCCCGCGGGGCCGACGTCTCGGCCTTCTCCGGAGGCCTGTTCAGGCGACATGTAACATGGCGAACCAAGGATCGTGCCGGACTGCGTCTGATCCGAGTCTTTGGCCAGTAATTTCGCGAGACCAAAGTCGGCGACTTTCGGCACGCCTTCGGAAGTGAGCAAGACGTTCGACGGCTTCAAGTCGCGGTGTATTACGCCCTTGTCGTGGGCATATTGCATCGCGCGGGAGAGGTCTTCTGTGATCCGCGCAGCCTCTCGTGTGGGGAGAGGACCGCCGTTGATTTTCTGGGAAAGGTTGGACCCTTCAACCAGCTCCAGGGAAAAGTAAGGGTGTCCTTGGGCTTCGCCGATCTCATAGATTTCGACGATGTTCGGATGGTGAAGACACGCACACGCCTCGGCCTCGCGCTGAAAGCGGACGAGGTGCTCCAGATCGTCGCGACCGTTCGCGAGGGCCATCTTCAGCGCGACTTCACGATCGAGTCCGATCTGCCGGGCTAGGTAAACGACCCCCATGCCTCCCTTGCCCAGCTCTCGAAGGATCTTGTAGCCCGGCACTTTCGGACGATTGTGTTCGTCGCAAGGTTCGAAGTTTTCATCGGAAAGCTCCGACGGTTCTATCTTGCCGACAAGCGCCAGGTGAAATGCGGCCTGAACCTGGATCGCCACCGCGAACTGCGGAAACCGCACGACAAAGTCGTCGAAAAGAGGCGTCTCGCCAGCTTCTTCCAGCAGGAGGAACTCTCCGTGGATCAGGTCGAGCGCCAGCTCGGAGTCACGGGCGACGTCATGAAAGTGCTCGAAGTACCACTCCGCCGGAACAGGGTCACCGCTTCGCCAACGCTGCCGCTGATCGGCGCGAAGGACCGAGAGCCGCTCGTGCGGCCCCAAGTCCTCCTCGTGACTCAGAAAGTGGAGTACGTCCGGACGCGACCCCTGTCGCCAGAGCCGTAGGATGCGCCGGACCGGGTTGCCTCGACCCGAGGGGTCGGCCTTGGTCCAGTCAGGTGCTTTGGCGGCGTCAACCATGACGGTCGTCATCCAATCTCAGGGTCTTCACAACGCGGTGTACTGCGCGTGTGAGCTGCATTCTCCTGGCACGCGGAGAGCCTCCAAGTCGGGTCGCGATTTCGGGCCACTCCCATCCCGCGGCGCGAAGGTCGGCGAGTTGACGCTCCTCCTCACCCAATCTCAGCCGCACGGTGTTGATCAGGTCCTCTTTGGATGCAAGCTCGCTCGGGCCGGGAGTCGTGCTGACCACTTGAAGCTCATCCACCCGTGTTTCCGTGTTGAGCCGCCGGCTGTCACGGCGTCGAGCGTGTTGCCAACGCACCTGGAACGCAAGCTTGTTACGCGCCATCCCGATTAACAATCGAATCAACTGATCCGGAGTTTCAATCTCAAACTGCCCCGAACCCGCCCTCGCGAAGAAACTCGTCAGCACCGATTGCGAGATATCCATGGAATCGAAAACACGAAGCAGACGTCGGTCGTCGAGCCTGAGCCGGACCTCTCGACGAATCACTCCTTCGAAGCGGCGGACAAGCTCCCGAGCAGCGTCCTCGTCGCCGGCGCGAATCAATTTGATGAAGGAGTCGAACGACACGTCTTCGAGCATCACCCGAACCTTAAAAGGTGAGAGACCGGACTGCGCCGGGGCTCAAATTAGACACGAAGGCGCAATACGTATGTCCACTTTCCGACGAATTCTGACAAGGGCGACCTCACCAAAAGGCCCAACAATCGGAACGTCGGTTCGCTTTTGTTTCTCTACAAGCGTCGAGTATCAATCGTGACGACGAACCGAAGAAATGACCTGAGCAAGGCCCCTCGGCGAACTCCGTAATCTCTAATTTAATCGGAGCCTTGTTCCCTCGGCCAGTCAAATAGCAATACGTTGTTTAGGGGATGAGTAAGTCGTGCGAAGGTTGGACCGCATTTTTAAGTGTGTACGCACTCCTTTCAGGGGAGTTTCAGTGTACACATCGACCGTCATGCGATCGATTTCTCGGAGCATCAATGTTCTGAGCACAACGCTTGAGTGGAATTTATGCCCCATCGCCGGTGGTTTTGGGTTTTGGGAATTTCCGCGGCGGTCGCGGTGTGGGGACTCGCACGCACGTACGATGCCTGGCGCTTCAAGTCCGATTTCGAAGCGGCGAAAGACGCGATTGGAGATCGAGCGCCCGGTCGTGCGCTCGACTTGTTGAAACGAGCCGCTGCGCGGCGTCCGGGAGATGGTGAAGTTCAGTTTTTGATCGGCGCGAGCGAACAAGCCCTGGGACATCGCAACGCCGCGAAGGCGGCCTGGGCTCGGGTCGATGCCGCGTCCCCGTTCGCGTCGTCCGCGGCGATGCTGAGTGCCCGCCTCTGTCTGAACGAAGACCGGTTCGCCGAGGCTGAGCCCTTGCTCATCCAGGCGATTCGCGGCCAAGGCAAGCACGCCATTGAAGCCCGAGAGACTTTGGTGAACCTCTTCAAGATCCAGGGAAGGTTCATTGAGGCCCGCGTTCTCGTCTCGCAGGCCTGGGGTGCGTATCCCAATCCCCTCGGTTTGCTCAAGGAATTGGAGAATCTGGGTTCGAGCAATCCGATGCCGGTGGGGCTGGCCCACTCCGCCCTTGAAAAGGCCTCGAAGAACGCCCCGCAAGACGACCGGATCTGGCTGGGGCTGGCAAATTTGGCAACGCGGACTGGTCGTTTCGACGAAACCAAGAAATGGCTCCAGGCCTGTCTTCGTCGACGCCCGGACGACCCGGCGGTGTGGAGGGGCTGGCTCAACTGGGCGGTTGCCATCCAGGACGAAGCCGAGGTCTTGCATGCCTTGCGGCGGCTTCCCAACGAGGCAGTCCCCGCACCAGAAGTGCTCTCTCTTCAGGCTTGGTTCGCCGCTCGCGTGGGGGACTCCGCCCGGGAACGACGGGCTCACGAGGGCATGATCGCGCGAGAACCTGGAAACCTGCACTCCCTCGCTCGTCTCGCCGATCTCGCCCTGGCGGCCGGAGAGCCCGATAAGGCGGCTGAGCTGCGCGAACGTCGGGGCGAATTGAATCAGCTTTTGTATGAGTACGAGTTAGCGCTCCAGAACCTCACTCCGCTCGATGAAGCCAAGGCGGCCCGGAATGCGGAGTCTCTGGGTCGATTCTTCGAAGCTCACTCGCTCTGGTCGGTCGTGATCAAAACCGACCCCGGCAACCTTGAGGCGAAGGAGGCGATGGAACGCCTCAGATTGCTCGACGCCGGTCGCCCACCAGGACCTTTTCTCACGGAATTGCTCGTCGAGCTCGACGCCGTCCCGATGCAAAATCGATCGTCTCGGCCCGAGACGGCCGTCGTCATTCCTGATTTCGTGGACGATGCCCAAGCCGTGGGCTTGAATTTCACCTTTGATAATGGGGCGACTCCGCTTCACCACATCCCCGAAACGACGGCGGGCGGGGTTGGCGTGCTCGATTACGACGGTGACGGCTGGCTCGACGTCTACCTAACTCAGGCCGGACCGTTTCCGCCGGACCTCGCGGCTCCGCAGACATCGGGCGACCGCCTGTTTCGCAATCGTGGCGACGGTACGTTTGAAGACGTGAGCGTATCGTCGGGTCTCGCCGCGTTCGCAAAGGGTTACGGCCACGGAATCACTGTCGGAGACTTCGACAACGATGGTCATCCAGACGTGTTCGTCACGCGCTGGCGGCGGTATGGACTCTACCGCAACCGGGGCGACGGCACCTTCGAAGACCGCACCGAGAGCGTCGGATTGGGTGGCGATCGCGATTGGCCAACATCCGCAGCCTTTGCCGACCTTGATAACGACGGCGATCTCGACCTTTACGTCTGTCATTATCTGGTCTGGGACACCGATAAGCCGACCCCATGTTGGGACGAGAAAAAAGGACGATATAGCTACTGTGCCCCGCAGCATTTCGCCTCTCTTCCTGACCATCTCTTCCGGAACGACAACGGTCGTTTCGTCGACGTTTCGGCCGAGGCGGGGATTCTCGACACCGATGGACGGGGTCTGGGAGTCGTCGCCGCCGACCTTGATGGTGATGGCCGCGTCGACCTATACGTGGCCAATGACCAGTCAGCCAATTTCCTCTTTCACAACCTCGGTGGGATGAAGTTCGAGGAAATTGGTCAACCCTCCGGAGTGGCCAGCAACGGCGACGGAGCTTACCAGGCAAGCATGGGCATCGCTTGCGGCGATAGCGATGGCGACGGCAGACCCGACCTGGCTGTGACCAATTTTTTTAATGAATACACGACACTCTATCGCAATCGTGGCGAGGGTATTTTCACAGACGCCACCGCCGAGGCGGGTCTAGTCGTGCCTACTCGCCACCGGCTGGGGTTTGGAGTCGCGTTCTTCGACGCGAATAACGACGGTAGGCTCGATCTGGCAACGGCCAACGGCCATGTCGACGACTTCCGCCCCGAGGTTCCCTTTCAGATGCCCGCGCAGCTTCTGGTCGGGATCACAGGGGGTAAATTCGTCGACGCGAGTAAAGCAGCAGGGGCACCCTGGCAAACACCTCGGGTCGCTCGGGGCTTGGCCGTCGGAGATCTCGATAACGACGGACGCCCCGATCTCTTGATCAACGCACTTGACTCGAAACTCGCCTATTTCCACAACCGAACGCTCGGCGGCCACTGGCTTGTCTTGGGTCTCGAAGGTACCAAGTCGCACCGCGATGCCATCGGCGCACGCGTCGTTGTCAACGCGGGCGGACGACGTCTCACTTCCTGGCGTGTCGGTGGAGGAAGCTTTCAATCGGCCTCCGATCCAAGACTTCACATCGGTCTTGGCACCGCCGAGAAGGTCGAGGGGATCGAGGTGACCTGGCCGTCAGGTCATGTCGACCGCTTCGGGCCGTTGCCGGTCGATGGAGGGTATCGGCTCCGCGAAGGCAAAGACACGCCGGAACCACTACCAGGGTTCCAGACCCTGACCGTTGCCAAGGCCGCGACAGACGTCATGTTCAAGGAATCGTCTGGGAAAGTTGCTCTTGAAAGAGGTACATCGACCGAGCCGCTCCAAAAAACAACACGTGCCAACGGTTCTCTGATCGTTCATTAATTTCTTGATCCCTCGTGTGCAGAATGGAGTTTCGCGAATGCGTTTTGATCGCCTCAGCCGACCTGCCTCCCTCTCGCTTGGACTTGCCGTGATGTTCGTCTGGTCGATCACCGGTTGCGGCGGCAGCGACACCACAACCGCCAAGGTCACCCCCGAGGCGCAGCAGAAAACGGAAGTTTTTCTCAAGGATTATCAGAAGTCGATGTTCGACCAGCACAAAGGCAAAGCGACCACGAAGAAGGCTAAGTGACGGCGAACGTCTCGCCCTTCTTCCCGGATTGGTCCCTCTCCTCATCTCCGTCTCCGACGGTGTTTTCCATCCCGATCGTCCCAACGTCCGCTTTTGAAAGGTGTTTCGCATGAAGTCCAAGCTCAGACACGCATTTACCCTGATCGAGCTCTTGGTGGTCATCGCTATCATCGCCGTGCTCATCGCACTCTTACTCCCCGCTGTCCAATCGGCGCGCGAGGCCGCTCGTCGCGCCCAATGCGTCAACAACCTCAAACAGATGGGGTTGGCGATCCACAATTACCATTCGACGAACAACGCGTTCCCGATGGGTGATTCACTCAATGTCCAAGGTGGAGGGCCGACCGACTTCGCCCTCTGGAACTCCTGGAGCGCGCACGGACTGATGCTCGGATACATGGAGCAGCAGCCGTTGTACAACGCGATCAACTTCTCGTTCGGTCCGTACCCGGTCTCACCGTACGGCAACATCAACAACACGGTCAGCAACTCGGTCATTAGCGCGTTCCTATGCCCATCCGATTCGAACTCCGGTTCCGGCAAGAACGGCGATGTCGCCTATGGAGGCAACATCAACAACTACGCCGCATCCTTTGGTGCGAGCACAACCAACGGTTCCGGGTGGGACAACAACGTCCTTCCCTACAACCACCAGTTGCCTGTGGGTACGTCCGGCATGTTCGGCTTCGCGCGTGCTTACGGGGTGGCCGACTGCCTCGACGGAACTTCCAACACGATCGCATTCGCGGAGTGGTTGGTCGGGGACGGTCGTCAGTCATCCGGCAGTAAATATCGTGGCAACATGGAGATGAACAGCGGCGCGACGGCTTCAGGTTATGACAACGCGCTGCCCTATTACGACATCGTCCTGAAAGACATCGGGTCCTGCCGGAGTGCGTTCAATGCCGAGCCCAACGGTGGCGGAAATAAAATCTCCGACTATAAGGGGTGGCGCTGGGCGCTCGGCTGCTACGGATTTGGCTCGTTCAATACCGTCCAGATCCCCAACGATACTGTTGGTGGTTGCCGCAATGGTTCCGGCGCGCAGGCCTGGGCCGACGGCGGCTGGACGGTCGGCGCGTCCAGCTCTCACCCGGGCGGCGTCAACGTGCTGCTCGCGGACGGTAGCTGCAAGTTCATCAAGAACTCAGTGAGTCAAAAAATCTGGATGTCGCTTGGCACCAGGAATGGTGGCGAGGTCATCAGCGCCGACGCCTATTGATCCCACACCGTAGCGGGTAGATCGCGACCGTGCGGCCATCCCACCGGTTCGCATGATTTCGGTCCAAGCAGGGGTGATTGTTCGATGACCGATGCCGATCGGGAAATCTTCCCGATCGGCATCGGTCTCTCGCGTTTGGCAACTTCACCCGCGAATCACAAGTGACGTTCGCGAGGAGCGTAAAAACAGCGATGAATTGCTCTACCGCCCTTCGAATCGGCAAACGCCTTGTGTCATGATCTATTCAAGTCTGGCGGATTGAACCCTCGGAGCTAGAGGTCTGATCGTGGTGACTTGTGAAGAACCGACCCGAGTTGCGGTATCCGATTGCCGCACGTTCGCGACTCGTAGCATTCGAGGGTTGCCCTTCGACCTTCACCACGACCTCCGCGAGAGAAGTCTTCCGCACCGTCAGGAGCTGGATTTGACCTTCACATGACGTCGATCCGGCATGTTGACGACCGCCGCCGCAAGCAATCCTGACAGACTAGCAACCAGCATTCGTGCCAGCAACCGAGTGTTCCAGGTCAAGGAAATCGGACTCGTCGTCTTACTCGCAGGGAACATCGCGACCCCGACAATTTCGTACAAGGCCGCACCGAGTGCCGCTCCAATGAGGCCTCCCAGGGCGGCATTGAAGACACGCCCTCGTCCCGCCCCCAATCCGATCCCGAACGCGACGCCGCCTGCGAGCCCGCAAGCCGACCAGATCCCGCCATGAACCAATAACGGCAGAATGATGTCGTGAGACATTTCCTCCGGCGACCGCGCGAGCGCATGGTGATAAATCGGCAGGAGCGCAAGGGAAATGCCGGAACCGACCAATCCGCCAAGCACCAACCCGAACACCCCCGCTCTGAACCCCGCACGCCCCGATTTGCGGGCGAGTCCGCCCGCGATTCCGAGCGCAAGCCCAAGCGTTCCCCCGAGCACCGCGAATGCCAGTGTCGCGTTCTTCGCGTCCGCGGAAAGCTGATCCTCGAACTGTGCCTTGAATAAGGTCTGTCCCATCATCTCAAACTGAGCCATTGGTGGCTTGAAGGCATCGACAGTGGCCTCACCAATGAGCCACGAGCCGAGGCCAGCGAGCAAGCCCGCACCCAGAGCGAGGCTGCAAAGTAACACGCCGAAGGGTAGGGGGGATTGCGGCAGATTGAACTCATCGTGAACCTTGGATCGAGCGGTTTCCAATCGCCAAGCCTCGTCCGGGTTTGATTCCGGGGTCGTTAGAACATCGGAAGAATCCATGGCAAGCCTCAATGTCTAGGCGGAAGCCCTCGCGCCGAGACGCCGATCCGGGCTTTCGACACGGCGAGCACAATGGAAGGGACATTGATGTTACACACAAACACATCCCATCGCTAGGGATCGGGCACAAAGTCGAATCGGTTGCGTTGCGCGCAAATCATTGCGCACGTGAAGTTAGGCGCTGTGAAACAATAAGGAACCGCGCCAAAATAAATTGCCGAATTTGGCCTTGTGAAAGTTGGCGGGTTGATACCACGATTCGGAGATGCAGGACGCTGACACTATCGCAACCGTTCGTAACAAGTACGTCGAGTTGCTCGACGATTTGGATGAGCGTGGACGACGGCGTTGGGCGGCCGTCGAGGCGCGGGTTTTGGGGCACGGC
>JAYVYS010000595.1:0-5949 GCA_043784005.1 Isosphaeraceae bacterium | reverse complement strand
CCCCGATCTGATGGCCCGCGTTGAGGTACGAGAGCTTGCCACCGATCACCGCATTCTCCGGTCTCGACCTCAGCGACAATCCATCAACCTGAATATTCTGATAGACAGCGCGATTGCCGCCGACCAAATATTGAGACAGAGTGACATTTCGCTGCGCGGCCTCACGCGCGGTTCTTTCCGTCCCTTCGTCCATGGCCTCTTTTTCAACATTCGCCGCCATGGGGCCAATGGCATTCTGCCAGGCCATCTGTGTGATCCGGCTTTGATTAAAGCCGAGAAGTGAGGCGATGCCGCGCTGTAATCCCCCCCGCTGCTGGGGTGTGGTGTTGATGTCGGCGCCGACATTGTGTTTGTAGCCAGGATAAATCGTCAGTCCGGTCGGCCGGATCACGGTGTAGATCGTCAACTCCGACGCATCCGTGGACGTCGCGTGGAACTCGTACATCTTGGCCGCGCGTTTGCCCTGCGGATTGTTCTGAACCTGCTGCTGAAAATCCCAGATCGGTGTCACGCTGTTCATCAACTGCGTGTTGTAAAAGAAGATCCCGTCGTCGCTGGGAAGCAGGCCGAACCCCGTCTTGGGCCCGGCGGTCACTTGCGAGACGTATCCCTTGCGATAAACCGGGCCATCCGTGATCAGGTTGACGTTAAATAATGGTGAAAGCGTGTTAACGTCGACCGAGATGTCGAGATTCGGCTGATTATAGAGGTCATTCAACGCGGCCTGAAGTTCCAGCGACGGATTCCAAGCGACGCTCTTATTTTTGGACTGAAGCGCGTCGAGCGCCACGTAGACGGCTTTGAGCGAGTTTTGCCGTTGTGCGACCGTCGAGGCCCCGTCATATTTTCGGAGCGATTCTCCAAGATCGTCATTCACGAATTTGACCCACTGATCGCGATTGCCCTGAACGTCGGGGCTTGGAGCGGTGGGCAGTGCGTGAACATGATCGACAAGCCTGCGCTCCGCCCAGGCGAGGCGGACGCGCGGCCTGAGCCACTCGCGGACCAGTTCGCGGAGTTCGGTGGCGGGAGCCCAGGGAGCCGAGGCCAGGGTGTTGGAGATTTTATAGATTTTGTCGAGCGCCTGGAGGCGTTCGTTTTCCGAGGTTGCCGAGGAATGGTCGCGTAGGTCGGCAAGCAACGCGTCGAAAAGCGCGTTCCAACCTTGCGCGTTCGGCTCGCTCGGCGCGTTGGGTTTGTCCCATTCCGCGCGGATTCCGCCGATCTTTTCCTTGATCGTTTGATAGGTGGGTGCCGCGGGTGCCGCACCGCGTGCCAAACCCACAGCGATGAATGTGAGTAGACAGAGACTCAGACCGATTCGTCGCATGCTTCCTCCCGGTTGTCGTGGGTCCAAGGTCGCGGAGCCTCGCGCCACGCGCATGGGCCCCCTATCCATCGCACGGGCCGACCCGGCCTCTTGATCGTGATTTGGCCGTATCTTACCCCAACGCGCCGTTTTTTCCGAGAATAGGAAATTTAGGGGCTGGAGGGCCTAACATTTGGTCGAAAGTTCCTTCGCCAAAAAGGGTCCGAATCATCGACCCGACTCAAGCAACTTTCATGCCAGGATTGAGGAAGGTTCCGCACGGCTCCGTCGCAAGCGGGATGAGTCGTATCCTCGGTCGCAAGAACAATGTGAGTTGCCGCGCGCATGATTAGGAGTGTCGTTCCCGGCCAAGTTACTTCGCGTGACACCTCGATGCGAACGCGATTGGCTCCCACTTTTTCGGGACCCCATCAGCCCTTAACTCGATAGTATCGTAGGAGGAACGGTTCTCGATCACCCTGGCTGCTGGCTCCCTGTTTGAGCCGGGCCTGGTTATGAACGAAACACGACGTGTGCGGCGGATTCGCGAGGCGTCACTGGCGGGCTATCGAAGGCGTGTCCCCAGGACGCCTCACAACGTTCTTTGACATCGCGATTGTTCAAATCACCAAAGTCTTTCTCTATAGGCGGTGAGCACGACAGAGCAGGGGCGAGCCACCCGAACGAAGCCAGCGGACGCGAAACGATGTTGATGTTGATTTTCGCAGCCGAAGTCGACTATCGCTAGCGCCAAACGAAGCCATTTCTGGGGTAATGGGAGGTTTGCGTAGGGAGAATATGAGCGGATTGGGCGTCTCGTGTGTTCCCCGATCGAAGCCAATTTCGTTAGTCGGTGTCAAACGAGCTATGTCATGGTCGCGAAGACTTGGACCTCTTGACCGAACGGAGTCAAGTGCCTGACGACCCCTGTCGCGCCGAACGAAGCCATTTCTCGCCGAGCCGGGCCTCGCCAAAAGCCATTTCACTACGAGCCGGGCCGCGCCAAAGGAACCCATTTCTCTTTTTCGTTCCGTTTTCGGACCGAAAGAAATTCTAGGCATCACTCGTTCGAACCGTCCTTATCCGCAGGCCCGACGGCTACTTTCAAGATCTCCACAGATCGGTTTTCCATTCTTGGCCCCGGTTTTGTCTGCCGTGTTTGAGCCTCCTGGGCTGGCCTGTTCAACGGTCAGAGCGAGCGACAGTCACTGTCGAGTCGTGTTACAATCGCCCAGTGCGGGGGCCTATCGAGCGGCGCGATGGTTTGTCCGCAGTCATTTTCTTTAGACACGGAATTCATCAAGCGATCGAACCATGTGTCGAGGGGCGTCGACGTCGCAACGCCCCGGAGGACGTTTCATGAAGGGTCTCTTCTGTCGATGCCAGGCAACGGCCGGCGAATTCGTCGGTTTCCTTATTCTCGTCGGGCTGTTCGTGATTCAACAAGGGTGCCAGCCTGCCGCCACCGAAGCGCTCCCCGGGTCGGTCTCGACGGTCCGCACCCAGCCCAAAGCGACCGGCCCGGATTCTCCCTCGCAAAAGAAGAAAGGCGAAGCATCCAAGGCCAAGATCGTCGGTGACCGCCTCGGCTCCATTTCAAAGGAGCCGATTATTCTTAGCAAACAACCCGAGTCGAGCCCGTTTCGCTTCGCCGAGATCGCCAAGGAGTCCGGGATTGATTTCGTCCATTTCTCGGGGATGAACAAGGATAAGCATTTCCCCACCGCCAACGGCTCAGGTGTGACCCTGATCGACTACGACAACGACGGCAAGCTCGATATTTACTTCGCGACATGCACGCTGTTGCCTTTGGGCACGGCTCAGAAAGGCCCGAATCGGCTCTATCACAACCTCGGGAACAATAAGTTTGAGGATGTGACCGAAAAGGCCGGGGTCGGCTTTCGGGGGTTCTGCCACGGCTCAATCGCCGCTGACTTTGATAATGACGGGGATCAAGATCTGTTTCTCTGCAACTACGGTCCGAATGTCTTTTACAAGAACAACGGCAACGGCACATTCACCGATGTGAGCCAGGCGGCGGGGATTGCCAGGCCGGGCTGGTCGTCCGGAGGGGCGGTGCTCGACGCAGATAACGACGGCGACCTCGACGTTTATATCGCGAATTATGGCGAGTGGAATTACCCCGACGACGACAAGTTTTGCGGCGACGTCGAGAAGCATGTTCGCCTCTATTGCTCACCGCGGACCATCCGCACGGTCAAGCACTTCTTCTATCGAAACAACGGCGACGGCACATTCACTGATATCTACGACAAGGCGATCATCACTCTCGACCCCGAGACCAAGGAACCGAAGCCTCGCAGCGACGGGCACGGGTTTGGAGTTGTCACGGCCGACCTCAACAACGACGGTAAGATTGACATTTATGTCGCCAATGACATGAATCCAAACTTTCTGTTCCTGAACAAAGGGGATGGGACCTTCGAGGACGCGAGCGAGTCGTCGGGAACGGCGTTTGACGAGAAGGGGCAGGCCCAATCGGGTATGGGTGTGGATGCCGAGGACCTTGATGGCGACGGGCTTCCCGAGATTATCGTGACCAACTTCCAGAACGAGTATAACACGCTCTACCAGAACCTCGGCAGGGGCGGGACGTTCATGGATTCGACGCCGTTTTTTGGGCTGGCGGCCGACACCACTCCGTTTGTGGGCTGGGGAACGGCACTCGCGGATTTCAACAATGACGGCTGGCCGGATACCTTTGTCGCGAACGGGCACGTCGACGACAATCGCAAAGAAATCGGTGAGAGCACCGAATATGAAGAGCCGCCACTGCTGTTCCTGCATCTTGGAAAGAAGAAGCGATTTCGGCTTGCCACCCGCGATGTGGGGCCTTATTTCGCGACCAAGCATGTTAGCCGAGGGGCCGCGTTTGGTGACATTGATAATGATGGAGACATTGACATCGTTGTCAACCACAAGGATGGTCCACCGGCTTTGCTTCGGAACGATACGAAATCCACGAATCATTGGATTCGACTTGAGCTTCGCGGCACCAAGAGCAATCGCGACGGAGTCGGGGCCAAGGTTGAGGTCGAAGCGGGCGGGATGAAGATTTTCCGACAGCGGAAGGGGGGCTTTAGCATGGAGTCCTCGAACGATCCGAGGCTGACGATTGGAGTCGGAGCGGTTGAGGAGGTCGCGAAATTGATCGTGAAGTGGCCTTCTGGAGCCGTGAGCACGATGGAGCATCTGAAGGTCGATCAGGCTTACCCAGTGGTCGAGCCAAGCCCTTGATGTAAGATTTCCGAAAGGCCTTGTGAAAGTCCCGAAAGCGTCCGACCAAGCCGCCTGGGTATGGCCCGCCGTGATCGCCCTGGTGGTGATCGCGGCTATCGGCGTTTGGTTCGCACGGGCGAAGACAGGCGCGGGGCTCGACCCGGAGATTCTCTGGCGAGAGGCGGAAGAAGACTTTAGGGCGGGCCATGACGACCGGACCGAAAGGAAGATCGCGACCCTCGCGAAAATCCGGACGCCGACCCCGCTCGACCGGTTACTCCGCGCCCAGCTCGCGATGTATCGCAAGCAGGACGATCTAGCGGTCGCCGAGCTTTCCAAAGTCTCCGACGGGGAGAAAGAAACTGCTCAGGCAAGGCTTCTCGAAGGCCAAATTGAACTTCGGCGCAATCGGCTCATGTATGCCGAGAAAAAGCTTCGCGCCGCGATCAAGGCCGACCCCAACATGGTCATGCCTCATAAAGAGTTAATTTACATTTACGGAGTCCAGATTCGCCGAACCGAACTCAACGCCGAGTTTTCCGCGCTATCACACTTAATTTTATTGGCCTACGATAATGTGTTTCACTGGTGCCTGACTCGTAACTCCGACTGGCAACGCGAAGAACATAACAAGATGCTTCAGAGCTATCTGGACGCGGACCCGGAGGATCGATTCTCAAGACTCGCACTGGCGGAGAACTGGCGGCAGCTCGGCCGCAGGGAAGATGCGGACAAGGTTCTCGCCCCGTTTCCCGAGAGTGACCCGGACGCCCGCGTGATCCGGGTCTGGCTCGCGCTCGACCGCAACGACGAAGAGCTTGCGGACTCTTTATTGGCGGACGCCCCTGAGAACGTCCCGGAAATCGACCGGCTCATCGCCCGCCGCGCCCTCGCGAGTGGCGATGGGAAGACGGCGTTAAAGCACTACCGGTCGGCCTATCAAGCGCAGCCGGATAACCGCGACAATGTTTTCGGAATGGGGCAAGCTCTGATGATGACGGGCGATCCGGTCGCGGCCGCGCCGTTCCTTGAGCTTGCGAAAGATCACGATGCGCTGAGTACGCTCGTGCAAAGGGCGGCGACGCCGGCGGGCCGCAATGACGTCACGCTCTTGAAGGCACTTGGGGCCGCGTGCGAAAAGGTGGATCGGTTGCCGGAAGCCCGCGCGTGGTATAACCTTGCGATCCAGGCGAATGCCCTTGACAACGACGCGCAAAAGGCCCTTTTCCGGATCACGGAACGAGAGCGGAAGGGCTGATCGCAAAGTGTCCTCCTCGTGACGGGATGGGTTCCCGTTGTCCTCGGGGCGCGTTCTCGCTACGATCCCGTCGCGGAGAGGGTGGATCGCTCGGATTGATCGCCTTGGGAAGGGAATCCCGATGTCCGAACTCCTTGTTTCG
>JAYVYS010000594.1:0-3133 GCA_043784005.1 Isosphaeraceae bacterium | reverse complement strand
AAGAAGTCGCCGAACATTTGCAAGGTTTCACCCGCGAGTTCCTATCACATTGAGGATGTCGCGAACGCCGGGGGAATTCACACGATTCTTGGCGAGATCGCGCGAGGCCGCCCTGGCTTGCTGGATCTGACTTGCGACACCGTGACCGGTAAAACGCTCGGCCAGAACATCGCCGAATACGACGTGCGAGCCGCGACCGCCGTATCGGACGCCCGGCTCCTGGCCAAAGTTCGACCCGGCGGGGAGCGAACCAGTCAGGCCTGGACGGTGGCAAGTGTCGCCGCCGGTTCGACATCGCAGGCGGCCGGAGTGGCGTTGCTTGATGCGGAGGGCGAGGATTCCTCGTCCGTTTCTGAGAATCGCGGTCAAGGAAACCCGCCGTCCGACGGTTTGTCCGACCCATTCGATGTGATCCGCACGGTTGACTCGGCCTACTCACAGACAGGCGGTCTGTCGATGCTTTACGGCAACCTCGCGCCGGAAGGCGCGGTCGTCAAGACGGCGGGCGTCGACCCCAAGATGCTGCGGCATGTCGGCCCGGCGGTGATCTTCGAGAGTGAGGAGGACGCTTACAACGGTATCGTCTTCGACAAGGTCAAAGCGGGCGACGTCGTCGTGATTCGGTCCGAGGGCCCGAAAGGCGGACCTGGAATGCAGGAGATGCTGGCTCCTACGACTGCCATCAAAGGCGTCGGTCTGGGAGACAAGTGTGCCCTGGTGACTGACGGTCGATTCTCGGGAGGAACGGCGGGTGCGTCGATCGGCCATGTGAGTCCCGAGGCGGCCGTCGGCGGACCGATCGGGCTGCTCAAGGAGGGGGACATGATCGAGATCGATATTCCCGCGGGACGTCTCTCGGTTCGGGTATCCGAAGAGGAGATGGGTGTCCGGCGCGCCGCATGGAAGCCACCGGCCGCTCGATTCACTCGCGGTTATCTCGCGAAGTATGCGAGCATGGCCACTAGTGCCTCGACCGGGGCAATCTTGAAGTGGGATTGAATCAACGTATTGTATTACGTAAAAACAACCAGGACCGGGGCGAAATTCATTCGCCCCGGTCCTCTTTTTTGATACTCCGAAGAGTGGATGACGCAATTACGGAGTGGGGGCTTTCTCGTCGACGGGGGTGATCGCGGCGTTCAGGACGGACTTGTTGGAGTCATCCTGGACGAACGCGACGATGGAGAGCTTGTCCAGGTCGATCGGAGGAAGGGCTTTCGGGAAAGCCCGCCCGCCCTTGGCAAACTCGCTGAGGTAGGCTTCGAGCCCCTTTCGAACTTCGGCGAGATTAACGGTCACCTCGGTTTTTCCTTGGCCTTTACTTAGGCTCTTACCCTCGACACCGCCAGGAAGGCCACGGACGACGTGATGATGGAACCGGAGGTTATTGCTGCCGGTATAGCGGACCTGGTCCTCGACCAGGACGAGGCGAAGCTTGAGGTTTTCATTCTTTTCATCCTCGGCCTGCGCTGAAGCTATGATCACGATGTCATCGCCTTTGCGACTCGCCCTAAGGTTGATCTTGGCCTGGCTCGCCTTCTCCAGGGATTTGTCGATGACGCCTTTGAATTCGTCATACTTGGCCTTCGCGTTGGACATGGGGCCGCCTCCACCGGCTTCGGTCTTGCCGTTGAAGATCATCGTCGGCGTGCCTCGTGAATCCGGGTAATACTTGAACCGCGCGACGGCATCATTATTGGTCAGTGGATCGGGACCCGGAATGTGCTCGTGGTACTGGAGAGTCACGAGTTCCGTGGGCTTATAGGAATCGATCAAGACGTCGAATGCGACGTCCGCCGCGACACAAGGAGGACACTGGGCACCGGTGAACAACTCCATCAAGACGACACGGTCCGACTTGCGATCCTTGCCTGCGGCCGACACCTCGGGTTTGAACGGGGGAACGGTCTTGTGATATTCCTCGTCGAGCTTGGCGTTGAACGCCTTGACTTGACCTTCCGCCCTGGCCAAAAGGGTCTTGTCACCGGCGGCCCTGGCGGCGGCGGCCACGGCTCCGGCCGTATTGGCACGGGTCTCGATCGTGGCGTCCGGCGCGAGTTCCTTGTCTACCGCTTTGGCGAGGTCGAGAGCGATCGATGAATACGTCTTATGGCTGCTGAGAGTGTTGATGAATCCCAGGGCCGCGGACGTCGCGAGTTCGCTCCCAAACAGTTTGTTGACGTCAATGGATTCAATTGCGAGTTTACGGACAGCCGCCTCCGAAAGTCCCGCCGATTCCGCGAGGTTGAACAATTCGTTGTAGATCGGGACAAGGCTGGGATTTCCGGGGTTCTTGCCGATAATCTCGGTCAGCTTGGCCGCCTTGGACTTTGGATTCTGATCAGCGCGGGCCTGAGCGTAAATCTTGGATGATTCGGGTTCTTGAGCGATTAAGGGTTTGACCTTATCGTCCGTGGTTTTGACGAGGCGGGCAGGAATCAACTGGGTGTTGACCTTCAAAACCCCGGCGACCGACCCATCTTTCGTCAACCTGCCCGAGAACGTCGCAGGGATACCGATGTTGAGTCCAACCGTGACGACGCCTTTTTCAACGCCGAAGTCCGTGGCCCTGGGTGCTTGCTGAAATTGCTTGGCAGAAAAGTCCTTGACGGAAGCGACGGCTTTCCCTCCGTCGTCCTTCACATCAAGAAGAAGTAACTCATTCTCACTAAAGGGACCCAGGATCACGATTTTCCAGGTGCCTTTAAAGTCGGGGTCGGCCGCATGGACGCCGGGTGCGACCAGCGCAAAAGCCGCGACGGCCGTGCTGAGGACCAAGAATCGGAGGGAATGGGAACGCATCAAGGGTGTCTCTCCGGGAGAGAAAACGGGGTGGGAGTGCGAGGTTCGGACGGCAGATCGGTTCGCGATTCGAAAATCAAGAACTAACGTTAGCCGAGCCAGGTACTTGTCGCAAGCCGTCGCACGCGACCGACCAGAACGATCATTCCGGATCGAGTGCCTGAAGTTCCCTGGGAATGAATCGACCGTCAACGCGGATTGGTACGCCGTCGAATGCGATGGTTCCCCCGCCGTAGTCATCGCGTTGAATCTGGACAAGGTCCCAGTGGATCTTTGAGCGATTGCCGTTATCGGCCTCGTCGTAGGCGTTCCCCGGTGTGAGGTGAAAGCT
>JAYVYS010000593.1:0-8771 GCA_043784005.1 Isosphaeraceae bacterium | reverse complement strand
CACCTGTTCGGGCTCGGTCCGGGCTTGGGTGCCGAAGGCGGCCCCGCGCCTTCCGGCTTCCGCGTCGCCCTGCCCCTACCCATCAACGACTGGCTTGGCTGGTTCGAAGTGAATTGGCGGCTCGCGCTGGATTCGCTCCCCGTCGCGATCCCTCTCGCCCTGGCGACCATCGTTGGCGGCATCGACTGCACCGAAAGCGCGGCGGCCGCCGGAGATGACTATCCGACCGGCCAGATCATCGCCGCCGAAGGACTCTCGGCCCTCTTTGGCGGGCTATTTGGTGGAGTGATCCAGTCCACACCCTACATCGGACACCCGGCGTACAAAGCCATGGGTGCCCGCGCGGCCTACACCCTCGCCACCGCATTGTTCGTCGGCGGAGCGGGAGTGCTGGGATACTTTGACTGGATTTTCTACCTGATCCCCAAGGCGGTGGTTTTTCCCATCCTGATCTTCGTCGGGCTGGAAATCACGGCGCAGTCGTTTCATGCCACTCCGCGACACCACTATCCGGCCGTGGCGTTCGCCTGCGTGCCGGCTCTCGCGTATCTCGCACTCATCGCGTTGAACCAGGTGCTTCCGGAAAGCAAACCTTTCGGGCAGTTAAGCAAGGTTGCGCAGCACTGGATTCAGACCGACCTGATCCTTGCGAACGGTTTCATCGTCACGAGCCTTCTCTGGGGAACCACCCTGGCACGACTCATTGATGGAAAAATCCGCTCCGCCGCGTTCACTTTGATGCTCGCGTCGATTTTCGCCTGGTTCGGCGTGATCCATTCACCACTCTCCGACAGTCCGATTCTCCGCCCTGCCGAGGTGATCGCTCGCTTGAAGATCGAGGGGCGATTTGAGGCCGCATCGCTTCAGACCCCCTATCACTGGTCGGCTGCCTATGCCGGGGCCGCCGCGATGGTTCTCGTCGTGGGCACCTTCGGAAAGGGACCGGACCCGGACACGTTGGAGATTCCGCCGGCGATTTGAAGTTGAAAAGGCGTCCCAATGGCTCCTATGATTCCTTCAATCGCCAGGGATGTTTCAGTTTCCGAGCGGCGATGTTCGAGCCATTTGTGTCAGGCTCCGGTTTTTCAATTCGACCCTCGTATCACGAACCCGGGCTTTTCCTTTTGGTCGATGCGAAGGAATCAGCCTTGCTTCAATCGCGGTGCCCGCTTGCGAGTGTCCGTGATTTCAGGTATGAAAGTTGCAGGATGCGACTCTTGCCGCAAAGGAAACGACAACGCGACTCCCGGGTCTCTCGACCTGTATGCAGGTAGCAACATTTCGTGCATGGTCGAGTCAGGGTGCTTTAAATGGCGAAATTTTGAAGGATAGCGCGTTGCGAGACGTTTGATCTTTCCGAACCATTCTCGGCTGAGCTAGACTGAGCGAGTCATGCACAAAGGAATCGCGGTCAGTCCAGGCGTTGTGGTTGGTGTGGCGTATCGGGTGGATTCTGTTTTCGGGTCGAGCGAGGAAAAAACGCTTGATTCCGCGGACATGATTCCCGATGAGATCGTTCGGTTCGACCGCGCGGTAATTCTCGCCGCCTCCGAACTTGAGACTTTTGTCACGAAAGTCGCCCAACAGCTTGGTCCCGCCGAGGCGGAGATCTTCAAGAGCCACTTACAGATCCTCAATGATCAAGCCTTGCTCGCGAATGTCCGCGCGTTGATTGAGACCCAGCAGTTAACGGGCCTCTCCGCCCTCCACGTCGTTCTTCAGGGTTATGCGGCGAAGTTTGCCAGGATTGAACACGACTACTACCGGGAACGGATTGCCGACGTTCGAGACGTGATCTCCCGAATCGGGTCTCACCTCACGGTCCAGCCCGCCACGGCGACCAACGGGGTTGAGAACCACCTGAGTGAAGAACCGGTGATCCTAGTAGCCTACGAGATTTTGCCGAGCCAGGCGATGAGCTTGGGAAGTCTTCCCATCGCCGGTATCGTGACCGAGACCGGGGGCGGAACCGGGCACGCGGCGATTCTCTCGCGGAGCCGTGGCATCCCCGCGGTCTCGGGTGTCATCGGCATTACCAATGAAGTGAAATCCGGCGATCTCATGGTCGTTGACGGACGCGACGGCATCGTGATCGTCCGTCCCGACAGGGAAACAACCACCGCCTACCGTAAAATGCAGCGCGAGTTTTTTGACCTCAAAGACAAGCTTATCGCCAACCGCGATCAGCCGGCGATGAGTGCGGACGGTGCCCAGGTCGAGCTTCTCGCCAACATCAACAACATCGCCGATGCGCAGGGGGCCGGAAAAGTGGGAGCCTCGGGTGTCGGACTGTTCCGAACCGAGTACCTCTTCCTGACACACCCTGATGTCCCCGACGAAGAAGAACAATATCAGTATTATCGGCAAATCATTGAGGATTCACCGAGCCGATCGGTCACGATCCGAACGCTCGATCTTGGCGGCGATAAGACGGTCCCCTACCTCGGTAGAAGGGTTGAGGCCAATCCGTTCATGGGGTGGCGTTCGATCCGGCTTTCCTTCGAGCACCCGCGATTGTTCGAGCGTCAGATTCGAGCGATCCTGCGAGCGGGAAGACACGGCCACGTCAAGATGCTCTTTCCGATGATCACCACGCTGGACGAACTCCGCCACGTGAACCGGCTGGTTGACGAATCGAGGAGGAACCTTCGCCGCGAGGGCGTTCCCTTCGGCGAGGACGTCAAAACGGGTGTCATGGTCGAGGTTCCCGCCGCCGCCGTTTGTATTGATGCGATTCTTCGGGAAACCGACTTTATTTCGATCGGCTCGAACGACCTGATCCAGTATCTAGTCGCCGCCGACCGCGATAATCCCAAGGTCGCGCACCTTTGCGACCCTTTGAATCCCGCGATCTTCAAAGTCCTCCAGATGGTCCTTGATGCCTGCCAACGCACAGGCACGCCGGTCACGCTTTGCGGAGAGATGGCCGGTCAGCCGCGCTCGGTCCTCGCACTGTTTGGAATGGGTCTACGGCGCTTCTCGATGAGTCCGGCGTTTGTTCCGACAATCAAGGCCCTTCTCGCCTCGGTGACCACCGCTCAGGCGGAGCGCTTCGCGCATCAGGTTCTCCAGCTCAAGACCAGCGAAGAGATCCGGACCTACCTGACCGCACGCCTCCATGAGATCTCGAGCGCGCTCGAAGTGTTTGACTCCGTTTGACCCGCCGCGGGTTCGACGGATGACCACGTGACTCGAAGGCGGAACAGGCCGGGAACCGGGCCATTTCCGGGTGCGTCGCCGACAACCCCCTTCAAAAGGTTCCGCTTAACGGAAATCAATCCGGCCGCTATAATCCTGAGTTGAGCTTTCCCTCCGAAACCGTCTCAACACCAATTCACCCGCCGCCCGGGTTTTTTCTCGCCGCCGAGCACTCTACATCCGACGCGCCCGCCCCGATCGGCCATCGGATCGGGTGCCCCGGCCCTTTCCTTTCCCAGTGGACCTGGATTTCGTTATGGTGTTCGACCCGAAATATATCCGCAACTTCTCGATTGTGGCCCATATCGACCACGGTAAAAGCACGCTGGCCGACCAGCTTTTGCTCCAATCCGGAGCGATCTCTCAGCGCGAGTTTCGTGAACAGCTTCTCGACGACATGGACCTCGAACGCGAGCGCGGGATCACCATCAAGGCCCGCGCCGTCGCCATCAATTACACGCTCGACGGCCAGGTCTACGAGCTGAATCTGATCGATACGCCCGGCCATGTCGACTTCCATTATGAAGTCTCCCGAAGCCTTGCCGCGTGCGAAGGAGCGATCCTGCTCGTCGACGCCACGCAAGGCGTGCAGGCCCAGACTGTCGCGAATGCGTTCGCCGCCATCAATGCCGACCTCGTGATCGTCCCCGCGCTCAACAAGATCGACATGCAGACCGCGAGGCCCGACGAGATTAAGGAAGAAATCGAGAACACCTTAGGAATCGATAGCAGCGAAGTCCTCTCCGTCAGCGGCAAGACGGGTATCGGTATTCCTGAACTCTTCCGGGAAGTCATCAAAAAGGTCCCTCATCCCCCGGGAAATCCACAGGCTCCATTGCGTGCCTTGATCTTCGACTCGAAGTTCGACGATTACCAAGGGGTCGTGGTCTACATCCGGGTCGTCGACGGACTGTTGACGGTCGGCCAGAAGATCCGGCTCATGGCGGGCGAGACTGAGCACGAAGTCATCGGCCTCGGTCGATTCCGCCCCCGCGAGGTGGCTTGCGAGGAACTCGGCGTCGGCCAGGTGGGCTACGTCACGGCGAATATCAAGCGGCTCAGCGATGTCCGGATCGGCGACACGATCACGAGCGCCCACAAACCCGCGACGACCGCCCTCTCCGGATATCAAGAACCGAAGCAAGTGGTTTATTGCGGGCTCTTTCCCGCGACAAACAACCAGTTCGAGGATCTGCGGACAGCGCTTCAAAAGCTTTCGCTGAACGACGCGAGCTTTACTTTCGAGCCCGAGTCGTCGGACGCGCTCGGATTCGGGTTTCGCTGCGGATTCCTCGGCATGCTCCACATGGAGATCATCCAGCAGCGTCTCGAACGCGAGAGCAACCTGTTTCTCGTGCAGACCGCGCCGAACGTTACCTACGAGATCGTTACCAAGACGGGCGATACGTCGTACATCGCCAATCCCACCCGCATCCCGGATAGCGGCGACATTGAGGAGTTTCGCGAACCGGTGGCCCGCGTCAACTTCTTGGTTCCCGCCGAGAACATCGGCGCGATCATGCAGATGTGCGAGGAGCGGCGCGGGACCTATCAGAAAACCGAGTACATCACCCCGGTCCGGGCGATCCTCTCTTACGAGATCCCCCTGGCCGAGATGATCTATGACCTCTACGATAAGTTGAAGAGCGCGACACGCGGTTACGGCACGATGGACTATGAGGTGATCGGGTATCACGCCGCCGACCTGGTTCGCCTGGATATTCTGGTCGCGGGTGAGAAGGTTGACGCTCTTTCCATTGTGGTTCACCGTGATTTCGCATATCGGCGCGGTCAGCGGCTAGTGAGGAAGCTCAAAGCGGAAATCGAACGCCATCAATTTGAGGTCGCGATTCAGGCCGCGATCGGTGCCAAAGTTATCGCCCGAGAGACCATTGCCGCGTTGCGTAAAAACGTGACCGCTAAATGCTACGGCGGTGACATCAGCCGTAAGCGCAAACTGCTTGAGAAGCAGAAGGAAGGCAAGAAGCGGATGAAGCAGGTTGGCAATGTGGAAATTTCGCAGGAAGCCTTCCTCTCCGTTCTCGATGATAGCGATGAGTGAGCCCGCTTTTTCAGGAAAAGACGAACCGGCCAATCGCGGGCCAAGATGAGCAACTGGAACGCAAGAAGTCCAACGCGATCGCGAGGCGATCAAGCTTACGACGGGAGTGAATAGATTCAGTTCGTAGGGCCGGTTGTACCGGCCGGACCTGACCTCGGCCGGTTCAACCGGCCCTACAGCCTCCGACGCTATAATGGCCCCAGACTTCTCGATTTCTCAATCTATTGTCAACACGGTTTGGTCGAAATCGGAAAGCGGACCCTCAAGTCCTCGCCATGAGCCAAGAAACCACCATGAGCGAGTCCGAAGCCTCCACACTCGCGCAACCGAGCACGAATGAGAGTGGAGCGGGACGCCAAGTGGCCGAGTTCCTCGTTGTCCTTTGTCTCAGCATTCTTTTGTTCCGAACCTTCGCGGCGGAAGCGTACATCGTGCCGACGGGCTCGATGGCCCCCACCTTGCTCGGTAACCACCGCGAGGTCAATTGCCCGAATTGCGACTTCCACGTCACGATGGGGCTCGATGAGGAAGGACGCGGCGGTTCGCCGGTCTGCCCCAATTGCGGACAGATCGGGCTTGAACGCGTTCCCGCCGTTGCCAATAGCGGTGACCGTGTGCTCGTTCAGAAGTTCCTCTACGACGTTCGCCGGCCTCGACGCTGGGAAGTCGCGGTCTTTCATTTTCCCGGCGACCCTTCGCAAGCTTATGTAAAGCGCGTGGTTGGACTTCCGGGGGAATCGTTGTTGATCCATCGAGGCGATGTCTTGGTGAATGGCGGTATCGCGCGGAAGACGCTGAAAGAACAGCGGGCGATGCGCATCCTCGTTTACGACAACAATTTCGTCCCCCGCGACGCGACGCGGTTCCCGCGCTTTCGATTTCGGAAAGGCTTCCCGGCCCAACATCTCGAAACCGGCTGGAACGCGGATGGAAAGGCCTTCGTTCACGTTCCCAAAGGACCCCCTTCCGACCGTATCGACTGGCTCGAATACCGACATTGGGACCCGGATCGCGCCCGCTATGCTCCGGTCTATGACTTCAATGGCTACAACGGCGCGGAGATTCGTGGCGAAAATATCGTCACCGACCTCATGGTCAGCGCCCGAATCACTCCGGGCACCGATGCCAAGGTGATCGCGGTGCGGATCGATTCGGGGAGCGACCGGTTCCTGGTCGAGATCCCGATCGGTGAGAAGCAACCGCTCAAGGTCCTACGAAATCAGCGGACCCTCAAGGTTTCGAACGCCCGCGTGAATCTGCCACCCAATGCTCGCGATGTCCTGCTTGAAGCATCGGTGATGGATCGGCGTCTGACCGTGGCCCTCAACGGTGTACTCCTTTTTGACCCGGTTGATTTCGATGACCCCGCGGTCGGTCCCTGGACAAACGAGAGCCCCGTCGCCCTCGGCACCAAGGGAGGAATGGTCCGCGTGGCCGACTTCAAGGTCTATCGCGACGTGTTTTACACAAGTGAGCTGGCTTTCACCCCGAGACGAGCCTTTGGCGTTGATTCGCCGTACCAACTCGGGGCCGACGATTTTTTTGTGCTCGGAGACAACAGCGCCGTGTCCAACGATTCGCGATTCTGGACGGGAAGCCCTGTCGTTCCCGGCGAATTGTTCCTTGGCAAGCCGTTTCTGGTTCACCTTCCCGGCCAAGCGGTTCCTCTCAAGGTATTCGGTCGTTCCCTATACTGGGTTCCCGATCCCCGGGAAATCCGTTACATTCGATAAGAGCAATTGATCAAGCCTCCAGGGACCGTCTTCGCCATGGCCCGATCGTCTTCGACCATCACCGCACCTGCTTCCAAAACCAAGGTCGCGGCCCAAACATCGGCCGCGCGGCCCGAGGAAGGGTGGCGAGAGACTGTTGAGGCCATCGTGGTCGCGTTCATCCTCGCACTTCTGGTCCGAGGATTTGTCGCCGAAGCCTTTGTGATCCCGACCGGCTCGATGGCACCCACCTTGATGGGCCGACACAAGGAAATCGATTGTCCTCAGTGTGGTTACGTCTATTCGGTAAACGCCGCGGAAGAGGCGGAAGGCCCCCATGCCGGCACGCCGGAAGGCCGGGTCGCGTCGGGAATCTGCCTCAATTGCCGCTATCAGTTTCGCCTCGCGAAAGAGCCGAGTTTCAAGGGGGACCGCATCCTGGTCATGAAGTTCCCGTACGAATTTCCCCGGCTACCCCTTTCCTCCGGCCCCAAGCGCTGGGATGTGATGGTGTTCCGATATCCGGAAAAGCCCGAAGAGAGCTATATCAAGCGGCTAGTCGGCCTGCCGGGAGACACCGTTCGGATCTGGTACGGAGACATCTCGATCAAGCCCGCCGGGAGTCGGGAATTCCATCAGGAGCGTCGCCCCCTCTATCATCAGCAGGCGATGCAGATGATGGTTTACGACGACCATCACCGCCCGAAAGCTCTAAAAGATCGACCGGAATGGCAACGGTGGGTTCCGACGAATGGCCAGAGCTGGGCCGAGGAAACGACGACGCCCGGCTCGTTTGTCGCCAAGTCCAATCCGGATACCTGGACGGAGCTGCGTTACCGCCACCTCGTTCCTGATCCGGTCCAGTGGAACGCGATCGAGACGAATGAAACGCCCGATAGAGCCCCGAAGCCCATTTTGATTACCGACTTTTACTCGTATAACACAAACCTGTCCGTCAGGGCGTCCGATCTTACCGTCCCGCGCCCCGACGGCGACTCGGAGTATGCCTGGAACCAGTCCGACTGGGTCGGCGACCTGACACTTTCCGCCAAGGTAAACGCGCACGGCACCTCGGGCAGCGTCCGATTCGAGCTGATCGAAGGAGGGGTCTCCAATCGCGCCGAGGTCGATCTCGCGACAGGAGCCGTCTCGGTCTTTCACGGCGTTACAAAACTGGGCGAGGCCGGTTCAAACCTGAAGGCGGGCGGCAACCACGACGTTACCTTCGCGAACGTCGACAACCGCTTGACTCTTTGGGTTGACGGCACGCCGGTTTTCGGCGACGGCTTGATCTACAGCGATCCCGATCCCAACCGCCACCCTGATCCCACGATCGAGGATCTGAACCCCGCGCGAATCGCGTCGCGAGGGGCGGAGGTCCGCGTGAGCGACCTTGTCCTGAAACGCGATATTTACTATACCCTCAACCCCGGGAGGATCGACTACAGCTTCGGACGCTCGTGGGACGACCCGAAACTGCCAAGAAATCCGGTCGAACTCGCTGATATGCTCGCCGATCCGGCGCGGGTCGCCGCCTTCAGCCCATTAAGCTACAGCGACTACCCGGTCAGCGATAATGGCTATTTAATGCTGGGTGACAACAGCCCCCGAAGCAAGGACAGTCGGGCCTGGAATGACGAGGATAAGTACGACGAAACGAACCAGCGCGGCTGGGACCAAGCCAACCGGGAGCGTTGGGAGGTTCCTCGTAAGATGTTGACGGGTAAGGCCTTCAGCGTATACTGGCCGCACGGAAAACCGTTCGGACCGAACATTCAAATCGGTTCCGATTTCAGACT
>JAYVYS010000592.1:0-5996 GCA_043784005.1 Isosphaeraceae bacterium | reverse complement strand
AGTGACATCGCGCCCAAACCCACGCGGTTGGAGCATGAAAGCGATGTGTCGGCACTCAAAAAGAAACACGGTATGGTCGAGTTCATCGCGGCGATCGGCATCCTCGCAGCGCTTGCGACATCGTTCGCGGTGAATCCCGTCATCGGTGCCCCACTCACCGCGGGCGTCGGCATCACGTTGTCGTTAGTGCCTAAAGTCCGTCGCAATCGAGGATGCCTCTTTCTACTCGGGCTTGCATTGACACTTTTGACCACGATCATCGTGGTGCTTGGCGGAGCGGTGTTCATCGCCTTTGTCATTATCTGCAAACCTTATCAATAACCATGAACCAAAATGTTCCGTGGACCTATCCTCTGATCATGTTCGCGTCGCTGGCGCTCGGGGTGGCCTTGAGTCGAGGTCGGCAAACTTCACTAGGATTGAGCCCCACGCAGCGGCTCGCGATCGGCCTCGGGGCGTTTTGCGGCGCGATGATCGGTGCCAAGCTCCCGTTTGCCATAAGCGACTGGCATGGACTTCTCTCCGGTCGCGTCTGGATCGAAAACGGCAAGACCATCGTCTTCGGGATGGTAGGCGGTTACTTCGGCGTCGAACTTGCCAAAGCGATCACCAATGTGAAAGTCAAGACGGGGGATAGCTTCGCCGTGCCCGTCGCCGCGGCTGTGGCGGTTGGTCGGCTTAGCTGTTTCGTGGCGGGTTGCTGCCACGGAATTACGACAAGTTTGCCGTGGGGTGTCGATTTCGGCGACGGGGTCCGTCGTCACCCGACCCAGATCTACGAGTCGATCTTTCATACCCTCTGCGCACTTGGTCTGGCCCGGCTCGAACGGAAAGGAATGTTCAAAGGTCAACTGATCAAACTTTACATTATCACGTACTTATTTTATCGATTTGTGACGGAGTGGATACGCCCGGAACCGATATTCGCCATCGGGTTAACAGCCTACCAGTGGTCCTGCCTGGCGTTCCTACCCGTCTTCGCGGCATTGTGGGTCAAGGATGCGCGTTCCACTTCGGCGGTCGTTGTCGTGCCGCGGTAGTCCAATATTTCGCTTATATAAAACAATATATCATTAATAAAGAACATGTTAAGACAGAACACCCATCACCGGCTTGCCAAGCCCATCCTTGGTGACATAGAACGGTCGCTCCTCGGTGATAACGCCGTATCGCGGAGAAATTCCGAGGAGATGATAGATCGTGGCGTGGAGGTCGGGGAGTGTCACCGGGTCTTTCAACGTCGTCGCCGGCATTTCGTCTGCCGTTACTCCGTGAACATGTCCCTTCTTCACCCCTCCGCCCAGCAACAAGACCGACCCCGCTCCCGTGAAATGGCGGTGATGCCCGTAGTGGGCGAGGGCTGTCAGGGTGTTCGGCACGGTCACTTGATCGGGGACCCGTTTGTCGGCTTTTCCCTCGATCAACACCGAGCGGCTGAACTCGCTGGCAAGGACGATCAAGGTCCGGTCGAGAAGCCCGCGCTGTTCGAGGTCGAGGACAAGACGGGCAATCGGCGCGTCGATCTGGCGTTTCAGTTCGACCATTCGCGTGTGGCCGTTGTCGTGCGTGTCCCAGTAAAGAAACGGCACATACTCGGTCGTCAACTCGATATACCGCGCTCCCGCTTCAACAAGGCGTCGAGCGAGCAGACAACCTTGGCCGAATTTCCCAGTGTTATATGCGTCGAAGCTCGCTTTCGGTTCAAGCGAGAGGTCAAACGCCTTCGATGCTTCCGAGTTCAAAAGCCGGTCCGCATTTTCAAGGGAACGAAGCAACGACTCCCGTTGGTAGTCCGATCCGTGCGTGCCGATCGGACTGGCCGCGAGCAGTTTCTTGTAGGCCGCGTGACGGTTCCGGAACCGTGATTCGGTCATCCCGGCAGGAGGTCTCACGGTCGAAACCGCCTGGGCCGGATCGGGAACGCGGAACGGCCCGAATTCGCTCCCCAGCACGCCCCCTGTCTGAAACGACTTCAACTCCTCAGCCTCGCCGTTGCCGGTATACGGCTGACCAATGTCAATATAAGCCGGAACCGCCGGGTTGCGCGGCCCCATCGCGTGAGCGATCCACGCGCCAAGATGCGGCGCGGCGACGCTTACCGGCGGCTCGTAACCGGTGTGCCAGTGATACTGGTGTCTTGAATGCAAGATCGAGCCGAGGTCGGCCGCGATCGCCGTCTTGATCAGCGTTCCTCGGTCGAGTACCTGCCCGATCTTTTCCAGACCTTCGGAAAACGTGACGCCATCGACAATCGTGGGCACCGCATTGAATGTGCATGCGACATCTTCCGCCTTCATGCCCGGCTTGAACGGCGTGTATCGCTTCGGGTCAAACGTCTCGGTATGAGCCATCCCTCCGGCCATCCAGAGGACGATCACCGAGTCAATTTTCGGACTCCGAAACGTACGGTCAATGTCATCCGCGAATAAAGAGCGCGGGCCGGGACCGGTCAGGGCGGCCAGAGTAGCGGCGCTCGCGGTCTGAAGGAAAATACGGCGAGATGGGTTGAGGGGTGACATGTGAGAGTCTTTCAATGTCTACGGGATCAACTGAAATTCGGGTAACATCGTCATGGACCAGAGCAAATCCTGAACACCCTCAACCGTTGCCGGGCGTCCCGACAATTCGAGTGCGGCAGCGCGTTCCGCGTCGGCGGGAATGCGCCCGAAAGCGATGAGCCAGAGTTGGCGAACGAGCGATTCGGGGTCGATTCCCGAACGGGCGACCCACCGTTCCGCTCCGGAACGGAGTTTATTATCAAGAGTGATCCCGTTCGTCAGTTCCAGCGCCTGGAGGGTGGTCGCGACCCCGTCACGCCGCGTCACCACTTGCTCACGGCTTGAACGACCAAGCGCGACGAGGAGCGGGTCGTCAAACGCGAGCGCCGCGCGGAATACCGATTCTTTCTCGTGGCCGACCCCCTGACGGATCGCCGAAATCTGCCCCCCCTGCCCTCGACCATCGACCTTGAGCATATCTCCGTTGGGCTCGGGCCAAATCCCGGTCAAAGCGGACAGAGCGTCGCCATATTGCTCGGCCATCATCCGCTTCGTGAAAGGCCCCTTGAAGACGTAAGGACCACGATCGGACGGATCGGGTACACCGACCGAAGCGAGCCGATAGGCGCGCGAAGTCGCTATCAACTCAAGTGTATGTTTGAGATCATGGCCATGAGCGACAAGATCGGACGCGAGCCAGTCGAGGAGGTCTTGTTCCCAGGGAACTTGATCAAGGTCGTCGAGTGGTTCGACGATTCCTCGGCCCATCATATGAGCCCATAACCGGTTCACGATCGTGCGTGAAAATCGTCCGTTCTCCGGCTTCACGAGGATCTCGGAGAGTTGTTTCATCCGTTCTTTGCGTGGCGCCGCGGCGTCAATCTTGCCGAGTTCCGGATAGATGAAGGCAACGGCCGACGTCTGACCTGTGGGCTTCTCGCAACGGTGTAGTTCAAGTGGTTTTTCGCTGAAGACGCTGGCCAGGGCATAAGCATCCGTCAGCTTCCAATGGTTGACAAAACTATCGTGACAGCTCGCGCATTTCAGGTTGGTCCCCATAAACACCTGGGTCACATTCTGAGCCGCTTGAACCGGCGGCGCCTGGCTGGCGTTCACGACACCTCGCCAGACGATCCCCTTGGTAAACCCCTCGGCACCCGGCGGTGGGTCAATCAGCTCGCGGACGAATCGGTCGTATGGCATGTTGTCATACAGTGCTTGATACAACCATTTCGTGATCGTCTTGCGACCGCCATCAATGAATCCCGTCCCTTTGTAAGCGTTGCGAAGGGCATCGTTCCAGAACGATAGCCAGTGATCGGCATACGCTTCTCGCTCCGAGAGCAGCTTCCGGACGAGCTGCTCGGTCTTGTCGGGTCGGGGATCTTTCTCGAAGGCGTCGATCTGTTCGGGAGTGGGCAAGAGCCCGATCAGATCAAGCGAAGCGCGGCGGGCGAAGGTTCGCGAATCGACTTGTCTCCACTCGATCGCGACCTTATTCTTTTCGGAATACTCCGCAAGGAAGCGGTCAATCGGATTCTCGAGGTCGAGACCTGCCGGCGAAACCGGGATCGTGGGAGTCCTGGGGGCGATCGGTGCTTTGCGAAAGCCAAACGTGAATCCTTCGGGCCACTTCGCACCTTGGTCGATCCAACCCCGGATAAGACCGATCTGCTCCGAGGAGAGCGGTTCGCCTTTCGCGGGCATTTTTCGATCCGGTTCGATGCCCGCGGCGAGTTGAATCAGCAAACTCTCCGCACTCTTACCGACCGCCATCGCCGGGCCCGTTTCTCCGCCTCGTAAAAGCGTCTCGCGGGTCTCGATCGAGAGACCCCCTTTGAGCTTGCCCCGGCCATGACAGCTCAGACACCGGGCTTGCAAGATCGGCTTGATCTGGGCTTCAAAATCGACCCGGCCCGTCGCCGAGGCAGGGAGTTCCGGACCCGCCGCGTTCACCGCGGCCGTCATCAAGAAACCCGCCGCGATCGACATTATCCAGATGAATGACTTCACTCCGTCACCTCGGTATGCTTTTATCTCGTTGCGGTGCGCATCTGCGGGAGGGTTCATTAGCGTCATCGTATCGGAAGCGTCGTTCAGCCGCCACAACTTCCAACCTTCGCCCCGAAATGTTTGGAACTTCGGATTGCGGTGTCTCGTACAGTTGTTATACTCTGTTTCACTCCGCCAAAGACAATTGTCGCACGGCCATGGATGGACGTGAGTGGCGGGTCGCGATCAACGAGGCTCAGGATGAGCCGAAGCGGGGTGGTCATTGCGTCGCAAAAGATGGCTCATGCCTGTGTTGGCGGTGCTCATCATGGTTGTCGGCTGTTCGCGACGATACTACCGTGAATTCGCCGACCGCGACGTTTATCGCATCGAGCAGCAGCGCGAGTTCGACTGGCGTTGGGACATTCCCGACCGACCGGTCGAGGCGGACCCAGATACCCGGATTGGCGATAAGCACGATCCCGACCATCAGCCGATCGTTCCGGACGATCCCGGAGCGCGGCCCTTTCAGGTCACCGCGGGCCGGTCTCTTGAATTCGTCGGATGGAAAAAGCGCGGGATTCAGCCTGTGGAAGATCTGAGTTGGATGGAATCCATCCCGCGAGCCAAGGGGGGTGAGCTCCTCCTCGACGGCCCTTCCGCGATGCGCATCGCACTCAAGAGCAGCCGCGAATATCAGTTTCAGGTCGAAGACGTCTATCTTCGAGCCCTGGACCTGACGCTGATGCGGTTCACCTACTTCCCTCAACTCTTCAATGGCGAAGGTGCCCAATATCGCCATTTCGGAACAAAGAAAGCCGAGAGTAACCAGCTCCAGGTTTTGGCGACCAACTCACTGAACTGGACCTTCTTTTCCGGTGCCCAACTCGTCACCAACTTCGCCAACCAACTTATCTTTGAATATAACGGTCATGGGTTTCAACGGGTCAATTCGAGTGTCTTTTTCAACCTGACTCAGCCGCTGCTTCGCGGAGCGTTCGCCAGAAACTTCACACAGCCGTTATCGCTTGTGGAACGCTCGGTGCTCTACACCGTGAGAGACTTCGCGCGATTCCGCCGTCTTTTTTATGTGAACACCGTCTCTAGCTATCTCCAACTTCTCACCCAATTGCAGCAAATCCGCAACCAGGAAAACCAGGTCCAGTCGGTGAAGCGAAACCTTGACGAATACGACGCCCTCGTCCGAGCCGACCTGATCGACCCCCTTCAGCGCGACCAGCTCGCGCAGACCTACCAATCCGCCAAAGCCACGCTTCTCGGCCTTCAGGCTGGTTATCAGACATTTCTCGACCAGTACCGGGTGACGCAACTTGGTCTTCCACCCGATTTCCCCATCAAGGTTGACGAATCTCTGCTCACCCAGTTCGAGCTCAACGACCCGAGGCTGGACTCGCTTCGCAAAGTCAACGACGATCTCTATCTCGAGCTGATGCAATATGACCCTAAACTCGCTCCCGACCGCGCGATTCTGGCGAATTCAGCGAC
>JAYVYS010000591.1:0-2289 GCA_043784005.1 Isosphaeraceae bacterium | reverse complement strand
ACTCTTCGTATCGCAAATTGGGATCAACTTTAATCACGGTCTGGTCGAAGGGGAGAGTCGGGTCTTTCAAAATCAGGGTCAGTTCTCGTCTCAAAGCATCCATCCCCTGGATTTCTTGTTCCCCCAGGGATACCCTGCCGAGCTTGCCCCCATCTCCAGAGCGAAGGATCGTGGGAAGCGTTCGCAAGGCGGCGGGAATGCTGTCATTCGGCGTGGCGGCTTCGGCAGTGGCCTGCGCTCGGAAATCCGTCGCGGGGGCCGAGGGAAGCAGGTTCATTCCGAACTGGCCTTCAGAAGGCGCAGGGTGATACGTGAGGATGAAAAACGTCAATAGCTGAAACGCCATGTCGAGCATGGGTGTGATCGGGATCGAGATATTCTCTTCGGGCTTGATTTTACGATGAAACTTCACTGCGCCACCTCCGGCCGCGTGTCCCTCACGATGCGTTCATCGACTTGAGGGCGAACTTATGAAATCCGCTGGTCTGACAGGCCTTGATCAGGCTGTGGAGCAGGGAGAACGGAGTGTCTTTGTCCGCCCGAAGTACAATCGTGGTCGGCAATCCACCCGTGGCATCAGGTTTCTGGCCTGCCGCTTTGAGGTTGAGTTTGATCAACTCAGACTGATGTTTGATCTCGGCGATGGCCTTGTGAGTCGGCATCTCCTGACCGTTCATCAAGAGATGTCCCTGTCTGTCAACGTTTAATACCAGGCGGTCTTCGGAGATCTTGTCGACATCCTCGACCGGCCTGGCGTTGCCGGCGACGGGTAATCTCACGCGCTGATCGTAATTGTCGTTGCTGAAGTTGATCACCAGCATGAAGAAGGTGATGAGTTGGAAGACGACGTCAAGCAAAGGTGTCAGATCGGGTTCGGCCGAGTCGGCTCTCGTTCCGCCTGCGGACATGGAAAAATCTCCGACAGTGACGAGGTTCTCAGGCGCTCTTCGCCGCCTTGGCGGCCGTCACCAACGCGTTGATCACCCGGTCGGCGACGCGGGTCGCCTCCATCCTCATGAGCGCGACCCGATTCCGGAACAACGCGAAGAAGTAGATCGCCGGAACCGCCAGGGAAATCCCCAGCAGCGTGATCACAAGAGCGGTCGAAATCCCCTCCGCCACCTTCTCGGGCCGAGGTTGCGCCCCGGCGGCCATCGCGATCTCTTGAAAGGACATGATCATGCCGATGAGGGTGCCGACCAGCCCGATCAACGGTCCGAGCTGACCGATGATCGCCAGAATGCCGATTCTTTGTTCCATTCCGGTGACGACTTCGTCGGCGGTGATACTCATCGCCTCCTTTGCCTCGGGTCGGCCGTTGGGGAGGTTGGCCACCCCGGTTCGGACCAGGCGGGCAAGGAAAGAGTCGTTATCGCGGCAGGCGTCATAGGCCTCTTGGAACTTTCGCTCTTTGATCGAGGAATCGAGCCGTTCCACCAACGAAGGCGGGACCGCCTCGCTGACCTTCATTTCCATGAACAACCGAATGATGAGTTGAACGAGGTAGATGGAGATGAAAAGAAGAAACACGCCGATCGGTCCCGCAGCCTCAAGAAACCACCTCAGCGCGGATTTGCCGGCGGCGCGAGGCGCTTCCGCGGCGGCGGCCTTGGTTTCGGCGGGAGCCGCCGCGTCATCGGCTTTGGGAGCGGGTTCGTCGGCCTTGGCGGCCTGTGCATCCTTCGCCTGATCCTGAGCCCGCGCTTCACGAGCGGGGGAGAATAACACCATCAATGCCCCAAAGGCGAACAGTCCCCAAACCCAGCGACGGCCTCCGCAACGGGCACCATCAAGACTCGGCAGCGTCGGCATCGCCGGATTCTCCCTCGGGTCGAAAAGAGGTAAGGATGGAACGAACTTAGGGCACAACCAATCATGTACGATAGCACGCACTTTGTCGTGACTCACGTTTCTGATCCGGCTGGACCCGTTGCGAAATGGCGTAGAACGCCGAGCCTCGAAGACTGAGTGATCGGGAGACACTCGTGAACCGCTCCATGGGGGTCGCACCTCTTCGTCTCGATATTCGTCGTGGAGCAGCAACTCTCAACTTTGCCGCGAGTTCGTCAGCGCGTGCCTAAGGTTGTGGCTGGAATTAACTTCCAAATATTATCGCGACGAAGTTTGAGGGTGGCTGGGGTTGAGCGCAGCGAACCCTCAGGACTGAGGCCTAGAAAACTGGGGGTTCGCTGTGCTCAACCCCAGCCACCCGGATCGAACTCCGAATGTTATGCACAACCTGGTCCTTATCATAACGCGAGCGTGGATCGAGCGGCCACCCGCCGCTCC
>JAYVYS010000590.1:0-3202 GCA_043784005.1 Isosphaeraceae bacterium | reverse complement strand
GAGGTTCCGATTGCTTCGGCGATTTCTTCGAGAGAATAACCGAGCCCCCCTTTAACTCGATCGCCGCCCGCTGAGAGAGAGACAACGCTTGAAGGCTCTCTGCCAAAGCCTCTTCTAACTCCCCCCGTACTGCCAGGTCGATGGGATTGGAACCGGGTGAAACAAGCGATTCCGAACCCTCTTCAGATTCACCGACTCCCCAAGCGTCGATGCTCAACAACCGTCGTTCGCGATGATTCTTATCGATACAGGCGTTCGTGATCGACTGAAATAGAAGTTTTGTACCGTCCCAGGGCAGGTTGTAAGTCTCCGCTTTTTTTTTTCAATAATCGAACATAACAGTCGTGAACCACGTCTTCCGCGGTGGACCGATCGTGAAGCAATGAGCAGGCGTAGGCCATCGCGCGAGGGAGCGTGGAGAGTGCCCAGGCCTCGATATCTCGACGCGGATGGGAAGTCAGTGGGACCCCGGACAATGTCACCGCGAAAAGCCCGCCACCGACCCGGACGGTGCTCGATCCGGCGACGAAAGCGATCTCCTGTAAGTTACAACGGAGTCGCCTCGGTTTCATTACACCGTTTTTTCGTCGAATCACGATTCAGGGCGAACCCGTCTTTTCAGCGATCTTCGGAAACCCATCCGGAGACGAGCGTTTCGTCGGCCGCTGTTGAAACCGTCTTCTGGATGCTGCCTACGGCACGAAAGTTTTGATCGATCCGGCGGATCTTGTAACTTTTGATCTCACGTCCGCGTTCTCTTGCCTCTATGATCACTGGCTTGTCACCTACGAGTTCCACGTTAAGGGCCCGATCGGGGAACCTGTCCATGCCTGCACCGACGCTCGAAGGTCGTTTATTGTGTGCTAGCGGCGCTGCGTATTCGATCACGGATGACCAACCCACGCTGGCACCGGACCCCACGAACATGTACCTCGAAGGGGCGGGGTTCGTTCGACCTCCTTCAATCGTGAACGGGGGATTTCTTGATATTAATGCGTGCCTAATCGGCGAGATCGAGGATGGATTCGTGGTGGCGTTCCGAGGAACCCTGCCGTTCAACATTCATCAGCTCGTGTCGATTCGCGACTGGATCACCGACTTCGAAGCCGCCCCGATCGAGGTGGACGGATTCCCTGGAGTTGTTCACGAAGGATTTTTCGGGTCTCTTAGCGATCTTCTTCCCGGCATCGAAAGCGTGCTGCGGGAGCAGAGGATCGGTTCGGCTGCGGATAAACCTTTGTTGATCACGGGACACAGTAAGGGCGGTGCGATCGCGGGTTTGGCGGCCTGGCGGTTTCAGGCGATCGACGGCATTCCGGTGAAAGTCGTGACCTTCGCCGCGGCGAAACCCGCAGGCGCGATCTTCCGAGAAGCCTATTCGCTGGCCGGGATCGACCATGTGCGCTACGAGTACAACAATGATATCGTGCCGCACGTCCCGCTCTCAAACGGAGGGTTTGTCGAGATCCTCAAGACCTTCCCGTTTCTTAGCCCGCGGCTCGACGATCTGGAGAAGTTCGATTATCAGCCCGTCGGCATTCTCCGATATATCAACCAGCTTGGCCAGGTCCAGGACGACGAACCGCTTCTCAGACATCAGCGCGACGCGAAGCTTGTCGTCGAGCTTCTCATGGGACGGTTCGCACAGGTCGGAAGTGATCACTCGATCGGCTGCGGATCGGGGTATATGCGGGCGGCCGCGCCTTCGGGTGTCTGTGATTCATGACTTCGAACAAGATACGTTGACTCGATCGACTTCGTCATGGATGGAGAGCGCCGAACGACTTACCCGGGGTCGTTCGGGCTGGCAACGTGAAACCGCATTACGGCATCAACGCGATCGCGGTCTCCATTGATCGACTGTTGGACCGGATGTGCCCCTCGAGTGATAATCCGACCGGAACAGGACGCTTTATGAAAGGTGGCTCGATCTATGGAAAACCGTAATTTCAAACGAGCCTCGCTCGCTCGAACAGCCGGACGACCCGGGGGAGCGTGACGTCGAGGGCATATCGGTCCCGGATCAACCTCGCCCCCCTCTCGGCCATCGGCCGGAACGCTGCAGGATCGCGAAGCACCTCGACTGCCCTGGCCGCGAGTCCTTGGTCGTCAAAAACGTTGGCAAGCAAACCGTTCACGCCTTACGTGATCATCTCGCGGACCGCGGCCGTGTCCGAGCCCAGCACCGTGCAGCCGCAGGCCAATGCGTTCATCAGTGACCAGGATAAAACAAAGGAGACGGTTAAATAAATGTGTAAGTCGCTGAGGCTCAGGATCTCGACCAATGTCGGCCCGGTGACGGGGCCTGTGAACAGGAATTTCGAGAGGTCGTAGTGGTCCTGGGCCAAGACATGCTCTCGAAAGGTCTTGTGCTTGATGCGTTTCTCGTCACCGCCGTAAAACATTTGATCGCTCCCGACGACCACGAATAAGACGTCGGCATAAACTGTGTAAATCCGTTTCGCTTCTTTCATGAACACATCAAACCCTCGCATCGACTCGAATCCGCGGCTGACGTAAGTGACGACGCGGGTTGAGCGGGGGATGGCGCGGTCTCCGACTTTTCGGGGTAAGCCTTCGCGCCGGTAGAAGACATCGGTCTCGATGCCGTCAAAAATCACTTCGATTTTCGGTTGGAATTCAATCGGGAACAAGCTCCGCTGGAACGCGGTGGGGCTGTACCCCGTCTGACAGTTGACGAGGTCAAGAAGAATCATGGCGTTACGTGTTTGCGAGCGCAGATAATCAAGTTCTTGGGCCTGAGACTCCGGCCGAAAGTCGAGGTCCGAACCGTGCGCGTGGCAATAATATTCAAAGTAGTTGGCGATCGGCACCCCCGGGTAGAGTTCGCGGAGGAACAAGGTCGAGCCGAACCCGCTGTGACCCACGATCAAGTCGGGGCAAAGATCCGAGGCGGTCTTGCACGCCTCGTAGACACCATGGGTTGCCACACGGCATTCTTAAAGGTCCGGCTGCAATAGTGGGTCGTTTCTCTCGCGCCACCCGACGTCTCATACGGATGCCAGAAAGTTTATGCCCTTCGGTGCACATAACCGGCGTTGCAGATGCTCTTGAGTTTCTCGGCATCACCACACACGACACCTAGGCTTCGGACGGCTTCACTCTCCAAACCACTGTAGCCCTCATACTCCGGATTGGACCAGTGATGCGAACGCAGGTAGTGCCACAGGTTCTCCACCGG
>JAYVYS010000589.1:0-13453 GCA_043784005.1 Isosphaeraceae bacterium | reverse complement strand
TCACCGCGGTCTTGATCCCGGGCTTGCTCGCGTTGGTTTGGTGGGTCGACCGATCGCGTTCGGGACGCATTCGCCCCTTGAGAGCTTTTGTGAAGGTCGCTTCGGCGATGATGCTCTTTGGGGCCGTGATGATTCTCGCCGACGTGATTGTCACCGGCGGGGCGGTCTTGACGCTGAGTCACGAGCCTGGAGCGGTCCACCCGAGCGTCGAGGACCATACTGGCGGTTCGCCGTTATTCAAACGGATTCTCACGCGAGTCATGGAGACGCCCGTCCCACAGGACTGGGTCGGCTTCGCGACGCAGATCCGGCACCAACGTTCGGGAGGCCCGAGTTATTTGCTCGGAGAACGACGGCTAACGGGGTGGTGGTATTATTATTTCGTCGCGCTCGCCGTGAAGGTCCCGCTCTCGTTTTGGCTCGTCGTCGCAGCGAGGACTATGGCGGGACGGGGGGAGCCGAACAAGGAACGAGAATGGATCTTTCCGTTGACGATCGCGGTGTTCCTGGCGATCACCGCGGCGGGGTCGTCGAGAAATTATGGCGTGCGATATGTTCTTCCTCTGGCACCTCTGGCGATCATCTGGGTTTCGTCACTAGCCGAGCGGGGGAAAGGTTGGCGCATCCTGGTCTGCATCGGATTGCTGGGGCAAGGCTTGGCCGTGGCTTCGGTTTATCCCGACGAGTTGACGTACTTCAATGCGTTGTGCGGAGGGAGACAGGGGGGTCGCCGCGTACTGGCCGACTCGAATCTCGATTGGGGACAAGGCTTGAAGTCTCTGGTAAGGCTTCAAAAATCAGACCCTGAGCTTTGCGACGTGACGCTCTTCTATTTCGGAGACACGAAGCCCGAATATTACGGAGTCATCGGGACTTCTTATACGATTGACGCGGGGAGCGCGCATCCTGGGTTGCCCGAGCGATTCGCGGCGAAGACAAAATACGTCGCCGTATCGGTGTCGCTCGTGTACGGACCCTGGGGGCCTCCCGGATACTTTCGGGGGCTTGAGAACGTTCGGCCTTATGCGATGACGGACGATACGACCATCGCCGTTTATCGGGCTTCCGACTTCGTCCTCGACTGACGAAATCAATACAGGTCTTGGCCGCGGGAAAGCCGGTCTTCCAGGCCGTCGGCGGTATCGGCGACTCGTCTGACGAGTGCGGATGCGTCAAAATGCGCGACGGAATCAGCGGGGATGTTTTCGATCACCACGAAATACTCTTCGCCTCGAAGGACCTTGATGGCGAAATGGCCTTCCACGGTCCGGGCGTTGAGCTTGAGTAAGATTCGGGCGTCGCGATCCTTGACCGGCCCGCAGACAGAAACCAAGGAGAGGATCGAGCGGCCTTCGGGGTCGATCCCCGCGTATCCAACATAAACCGCCTGTTTTCGGTCCAGAAGCAGGGGGACGACAATTCGCCAGCCGTGACCTGAAGGCCCGGATTCAAAACCGGCTTGCTCGACAAGCTCACGCATCAAGCGAGGCGTATCGGGGTCGGCCGGGTCGGGAGCTTCGTAAGGACCGAGCGCATCGGCCCCCGCCTCGGCGTCAGGTCGAAGTGAGCCGAGGGGGAGCCCGCACTCGGTGCAAAACCGGGTTGCGGGGTGATTCGTCACGGTGCAACGCGCGCAGATCATCGCTTTCACTTCTCATCAACTTTCAGGGAAGCGATCAGCTTATCAAAGTCGGGCTTTGCGGCGGTAATGGTCTTCTCGGGTCCGACAAGCCGCAGAAAATAGCCTGCCTTGTCGGTAATCACGATCGCGGCGACGAGCCGATAGCCATCCTTGTCGGGCTGCTGGGTTTGTCCGGGGAACGCTGTCGGGTAGTAATGGCCAGCCATCTCAACACGAGTGACGTCGGTGTTCTTTCCTTTCGCCTTCGTGACTTCGGGCTTGGGGGGGTTGCCGTCCTTGTCTTTGAAGGTCTTCTGCCAGCGCGCGACGTTCGCATCAACATTCCCCGCGCCGCCGGGGAAAGCGAACACGATCAGCTCGGCGGGATCATCGTCGCCCTTGACAGGCTCGACCTTGAGCTGAGCCTTTCGCATCGTGGACGAGGGCGTGGTTGATTTCCACGAGGAGGGCGTTTCAAACGATACGCCGTCGGCGTTGATCGTCTGCGTCTTGGCATCCTGGGCCGCGAGGGGCGGAGCCGTCGAAAGAGCCAGTGCGACGGACAGAGCGAGAATCGCGAAGCGTGACGAGGTGGGCATCGTGGAGAAGTCTCCGTGTGGTTGGGGAATGGATCGCGGGTCGTGTCGTAAGCAATCTGTCCGGGAACTTGCGGGGCGGCTCAAGGACGAATACGATGCGGTGCCTTGGCGGTCCGCGAAACGAACTCCGCTTTCCTGGTCATATCATTCTTCGGAGGCTGAACCGTGAGCAATCCTCGTTCCATCGGCATTGCCCTCTCGCTGGTCCTTTGCGGTCTACTGGCCTCGCCCGCGCATTCCCAGAAAAAGGCTCCAACGGGCGCGAAGGTCTTGCTCTTGAGCGGCGGCGCGCGGCAACACCACGGCTACAGAGATCAAGCATTGTACCTGGCCGGAGCATTGGAAGACACCGGCCATTACGAAGTGACTATCGCGGAGGATTCCGCGATCCTTTCGACTCCGGCGATGGCGAAGTACGATATCTTGATCGTCAACGCCGATCGTCGCGATCCTGAGTTCAAGTTCACCACAGAGCAACAGCGAGCACTGCTCGATTGGGTCAAGGCGGGACACGGTTATGTCTCGATCCATGGTGCGGATAACGCGGCCCCCGACTGGCTTCCGGAATGGAAAGAGATGCTTGGCGGTGTGTTCTCTCACGTCGGATTGCCGGATAGTAAAACGAAGAAGGGAAAGTTCACCATCAAAATCGTCAACACAGGCTCCTCGATCACCAAGGGCATCGACGATTTTGAGTTAAGCGACGAGCTTTATTATCATTTGCAGATGAAGCCCGGAGTTGAGCCTCTGGCCACCACGGATCACGACGGCGGAACCTGGCCCGTCGCCTGGACGCGAACCTACGGTCGAGGCCGTGTCTTCCACACGCCGCTTGGCCACCGGGACTTCGGTCCGGGCAAGGATGATCCACTTCGCAATCCCAACCTCGCGAATCTCGTGATCCAGGGAATCGATTGGGTGGCCGAGGGAAAGCAAGCGGGTGCGTCGGGTAAATGATCGCGGCGTTGGGGTCGACGAGCGTCTGAACAGGGAATCGTTTGACAGACGATCGCCTTGATTCTTATGTTTGGAGTCATGTCTTGTCGGGGTGAGTGAGGGATCTGAATACCGGGAATGTCGCATCAAGGATCATCTCCATGAGCGCTGGCGTGAGGCCCGATCCCGGTTCCGACGAGGCTCGGCTGGCCCGCCGTGTGTCGGACTATGACGCCGCGGTCGCTGGAGGAACACCCGCGAATCGTCCGGTCGAAACACCCTCCACCCACGATCACGTCGCCTACATCAAAGCGCGCGACTGCATCGACCTTCTCAACCTCGTTTGGCCGCGCGGGGGTGAGACGCGCGAGGAAGGTCCCGGCCAAGCGACGTTCCGGCTCCTCAACCATACGGCGGGTTCCGACTTGCTTCCCGCCATCGAGATTCCAGGATTCAAGATCGTCGGCTTGCTCGGAAGAGGAGGGATGGGAATTGTCTATCGCGCCGAGCAGGCCAGCTTGAAGCGAGAAGTGGCGCTCAAGTTTCTTCCACCTCACCTGATGAACGATCCGAAGCGGCTCGAACGATTCCAGAAAGAGGCACTTGTCGCGGGAAGTGCGTCAGGCGCAGGGATCTTGCCGGTATACGATGTTTTGCAGATCGGCGGCGTTCCCGTCATCGTGATGCAATTTGTCGACGGCGTTGATCTGAGTCGGATCATCAAGGGCAGAATGATCGCCAAGCAGGGAATCGCCGATCTTAGCGGCGAGCGTCATCCCTGGTCGGACCTTTCCGACGAAGCGTACGAGGAGAAAATCCTCCACGCCCTCGATCTGCTCGTTGCCGCCGTGGCCGCTCTTCACGACGCGAATATCGTTCACCGGGACATCAAGCCGTCGAACGTACTGGTGGATCGAAAAGGGAATGTTTGGCTCTCCGACTTCGGTCTGGCACGTTTAGGAGACGAGTCGGACCTGACGCGGGAGGGGACACAACTCGGGTCTTGTGGATTCATGAGCCCCGAGCAGTGGGACGGTCACACCCATCTTGATCGCCGTGTGGACGTTTTTGGATTAGGGGCCACGATTTACCACGCGATCACCCTGAAACTTCCCTACGGCACTGGTCCCTTAACCTCGCGAACACCCCTCGCCAAGAGTCCATGTTGGGCTTCCGGAAAGAAACTTGGCGACCTTGATTCCGTGATTCTCAAGGCGCTCGAGCCGGAAAGGCAGTACCGCCAAAACTCGTGCCAGGAACTTGCCGGGGAGTGGATGGCGACCCGGAAAGGGGAGAATTCACCGAAATCTCGACCCCTTCGACTTCTGCGACGAATATCGCGTCGATTGGTGAGACGCTCCTGGTCCGTCTCCGACCTGATGATCGTGATTTGCTTCGTCGGGCTCTTGATTCTCGCGTATCGGGGCATGAGGACGATCCCCACAACGACCGGCCTTCCCACCGCGTCGACACGAGAGGTGCTCATCAAGACCCGGCCCGCGGGAGCGAGAGTCGTTTTGGTCCCGTTGGATCCGGTGACAGGAGCACTTCGGCCAGACAAACGAATTCGACCATTAAGAGGCAAAACGACCCCTGTCATGATCTCGAACGTCCCGACAGGAGACTATTTTGTGGAGGTTGAAGTCAAGGGACTGGGGTTCCATCAAGTCTTTCGACGAGTTCCATCGCCGACCGATCAACTCACGAGATGGGAACTCGCAGAGAGCAAGTTTCTGGAACCTCCTCATCGCTCGTGGGTCGTTAACAAGGATGGAACGATCGCGCTGCCCACGATCGACATCTTCCCGCGCCACACAAGCGGTGAAATGGCGGAACTCAAGGGCAATTCCAAGTTCGTGATGGGCGACCTGGCCCAAGGCCTTCCCGAACACGTTGTTTCCGTTGAGCCGTTCGCGATCGATACCGGAGAAGTCACCAACGGTGAGTTCAAGGCCGTCTTCGACGTACTACCGGCACCAGCGAGAGGTCCGAGCGTCCCCCAAGGAGATCGATTTCCGGTCGTTTATGTGAACCAGGAAGAAGCGATGATGTATGCCGAGCGAGTCGGCAAGCGGCTTCCCTGGGAGCGAGAATTCGAATACGCGGCGACGGAGGACGGTAAAGTCCTCCCTCCATCCGCGACCCGGAGAAAGGCCGATCGCGTCAAGCCTAAAGACTGGATTTTCGGCGAAGTCAGACGAGCGGACGACCCCGATCGACTGTGGCATGACCCCGAGGTTTTTGGGCTATTCTCGAATGTCGCGGAGTGGACCAACAACTGGTACGTGAATTACCCGGGCGCTCCGCCCATCACGTCGATCACCACTCCCTCAGAAACCCGGATTGTCCGAGGCGGTCCTCCGGAGATGATTGATCGGAACGCGATAGGAGTGCTGTCTCCGCTCCTCGACGCACGATTTCGATATGGCTTCATCCAAGGCAAGAGACATGCGGGTCTAGGATTCCGATGCGTTCGAAGTCTCAGACCGTGGTATCTCGACTGAAACCATGACCGGTCCGAGCGTCGGGGCCGTCACGCGCGCGACAACAGAATATGAAAGACCGTCGAATTGCCCTTGGCACCACCACGCTTTGCCTGGACGTAAAAGGTGCCTGCCTTCATTTTTCCAACTAAAGTCAGCCTGAGCGGAGTGACGCCCGAGGGCAGATCGGTTTCTTGCCCGATGCTCAACTCAAATTCGGGGATCGGGGAAACGACCTTTTTCTTGCCTTGAAAGAGAACGTGCAACAGATTTTTTGGAGACGGGATGCGTGCCTTGAGGACACGGATGTAGTGATCGGTTCCGCCGATTTTAAGGACATGGAACGCCTTTTCGCCGGCGAATTCAGGATCAATCTCGGCCGAGGGAAGGGGCCAGACGAAATTTGCGGGGAGTTTCGCCGCGACACCCTTTGAGATCAATCCGGCGTCGACCCGGTGAACCGCGTAACCCGTTGCGCTTACCGAGACGGGCGGAGATTTGGGCATTATTGGCGCGGCGATCGCAAACCCAAAACCACCGACACCACCTCCACCTCCAGTGCTCAAAACCAGACAATCCGCATTCGTCGTCTCGCAACCGCCTTGGAGCGGGTGGTCCGACTGACGTGTGCTGGTTTCAGAGGAGGAGCAATCGATGCATTGGTAGGTGTAAACTCCGTCGATCACAGAGATCAGCAGGCTCGGACAAATCGCCATGACAAGCTCCTGGTGGGGGGAATCGACCGCGTTCATACTCCCGGGCACGTCAGGGAATAGGAAAAGTCGACCGGAATGACATCGGCCTGGCAATCATAACAACTCGGAGCAAACGAATCGATCGAATCCAGCGAGGTTCACTTCAAGGTAAGTCTCTTATCAGCCGAGCGTGACCTCGACTCGGGCGAGCTCGTAAGGAGTGAAGTCGACGAGGGCGGCGTCTCCATCGACAGGGAGGTCAACGATCACCTCGTTGAGAAAGTCGGTCTGGCGCGCCCAAGATGGGTTCCGAAACGTCCGCAGCCGGCAGCGGCTCGGCTTGCCGGTGGTCTCAAGCATGTGGAATGCCAGGCCCCAGCCTCGGCCGTCATCGGTGGCCGCCAAGTATTCGACGCGCGTGACGGCGATCCCCTTATGATCCGTTTGAAACAGCCATCCCGTCGGTCCATTCTTGGGTGGCCCCGCTTCGGTGGGAACAACGAAGGCCGGCGAGATCATGTCGGTCGTCGCATGGAAGAGGTGTTCGAGGTCGAGCGTGACTCCGAGTTGGAAGTTCCGACACGACTCTCGGCCCGCCAGAAGCAACGTATCCAACATCCTGGTGCCGTGGCGACGGTGGTGGGCAAGGCCTCCAAAAAGCAGCGCCGTTCGTTGTCGCCGGGTCGAGATATCGATCGCGTCGGGCGTTTCAGGGCGTTCGGCCTCCGTCAATTCCGGCGCGAGCAAGCAGGTCCGGCGCAGCATTGAGTTCGGGTCTGGCCAGGCCCAGCGGCAGGCCAGGTAGTTTGACCACGGATCAGCGTCGGCGAGCGACGCCAGCCAGGTCGAGTCGAGGTCGGAAAGGGTCACGTCGATTTCGAGAACAGGACGACCCGACCAAAGCCGAAATCGCTGACGAAAGGTGGCGAGGCGGCGGTCATCGGGCCCGAGCAGCGTTCCCGCGGAAACCGCCTGTACGAGCGCCGGACCGGCGTATTCGACCTCGAACGCGGTCCCGCGCATCTTGGACGGACCCGAGAGGCCGGCGATCACGAGTTGCTGCCCGAGCCTCGACGTATCCTCGTCGATCCCCTTGATGCCTCGAATTCCTCCCGTGGCCGAATCGATTTCCACGCTGAGAGCTTCGTTTTTCAGGACTTTTTCGCGAACGGAGACCGTTCCAGACGGCGCGGGCGATGCTTCGAAGTTGGTATCGCGAGGAACCCATGCGAAACCAAATGCGGGGACTTCGACCACCGCGACGACGCCCTCGTCGGTCAACTGGGCGGCCCGCAACGGTCCTTCGGGCCGAAGATCAAGCGCGGCCTCAGGGAGATTCACGGCGACCCGTCGCGTGATTCCGGCGGGATTGATGACGAGAAAGCCCGGACGGCCGTTGGCGGACGCGCCGCCGACTCCGCGCGCCACGGCTTCGGTCCAGACCCGTTCGCTGGTTTCGATCAATGTCGATGCGGTGTCATGCTTTCCAGTCTCGACGGCAAGCTCGGCCTGCGACTTCACCGAGACTTCGGCGGTCGGGGCGGTGCCGACCCCTTCAGCCATCGCTTCGAGAACTGAGAGCGCATCGAGTCGGCTGCGCAGGCGTGCGTGGACGGCTTTCGCGGAAATCGGTGTCAGATCTCTTTTCGCGACGGCCTGTGACAGGTAAGGGGTGACATACTCGTCGGGCTCGGGGCCGAATACCTCATAGGGACGGTCGGTCAGATGGAAAAAGTCGTTGAGCGTAACCCAACGCGCCATGACCGAGGAATAACCGACAACACGTCTAAGGTCCCGAAACCACGAGGCAACCTGTCCCGGCCAGTGCAGGAGCGGAAGCGTGCTGACATGGTCATCTTTCATTGACGCGGCGAGCCGCCAGGGAAGCATCAAGCCTTGAAGCGGGCGATCGGCCGCGAGGGGAGGGCGGGTGAGCGTTTCGAGGTTGGTATGATCGGGGCTCTCCCAGAGGCGCTTGGCTTCGGGGCGAACCGGGAATCGGCCGGCATCAAAGCCGAGATGAACGGCGAACCGAAAGCCGAATCGTTTGCCAATCTGAGGAAGCAAAGGGTATAGCCCGAACCGACGACGCGCCAGGGTCTCGACATTTCGTTGGTCGAGATGTTCTCGATAAACTTCGCCCCCGTGCTTTAATTGCCAGAAGATCGACTCGATCGGTAGCAGAGGCTCTTCGGTCTCGGCATAAGCTCCGCCCGCCACGTCGGCCCAGCCCTCCCCGATGGCCTCGCGAAGGCGCTGAAGGTTTTCGGGATCACGTTCCGCTTGTGCCTCGATCGCCTTCGCGGGAGCCAGAAACGTGACGGGAGTCCTCGCATCGAGCGGGTCGGCGAGAACACCTTTGGGCATCGCCGGGTCGATCAGGCAGATGTCGACGAGATAGGAATCAACGGGATAAAACCGTTCTCGGGCCTGCGTTAACTGCTCAAAAGCCGCGCGGAGATGATTCTTCGCCGTATTGAGATCTTCAGCCACCCACGCCCGAGCACCGCTCCTGACTTCATAGGTAAGCGCGTCTTGATCGAGAGTGTCCACATGACCCATGGCCGTTGTCAGGTCTCGGAGCCACCAGTAAGATGTTCCGAGCGCGAGGAAATCGAGTGCGAGCGCGGTCGCTTCGGCACTCTCGACGCCGGAAGTTGTCACCGTGGTGATCAAGGTTGAGACGAGTGCTTGGCGTTCTCGGGTTCCATCGACTAACACGCTTCCCGCATCTTCCGCCTGCGTCTGATACCCCGAGGGAAGGTGCTCGCGGCGACCCGAGACGATGACCCGGAGTTCACGAGGTCCCGGGGTGCCGGGTGATTCCTCGCTCTCGATCCTCGGCAGACGGGTCAGTGTGGCAAGGATCGCGGGATGCCAAGGCGCGGAGACGGTGGACCAGATCGCCTCAGCCTCGTCGTCCGTCACGTTTTTTGGGGGCTCGACGCCATTGAACGGGATCAGCGAGACGACCGACCAGCCATCGACTTCCTCGCTCTCTGGAGTGTCGCTTGATGCCTCGGATTCGGAAAAGGCCTCGGTCTTCCCTTCGTCATCGGACGGCATGCTCATGCGATCAAACCCCTAACGCGGACTTTAGCTCTTTAACTTCGTCGGTGAGCGCGGCAACCGTGCCGCGAAGCGATTCGAGTTCGGCCTTCAAACCGGCGACTTCCGCCACCCAGCCGGGCTGGGCGAGTGCGGCGGCATGCTCATGGCGAATACTCGCGGCACGGACGGGACGTTCCACTTCCTCGTCAAACGCCGTGGGCATGTTGGCGAATGCCTGCTTGACGCGCTCGGCTTCCTCGGGGGGATAGAGCCCGTGAGTGACGATCACGCCCCGTTTCTGGCCGGGAGGCGAGAGGTATTGGATGAGTCCGCGCGGAGCGAGGGCGTCGAGCACCGTTTGAAGGGCCTGCAAGTCGGGAAAGGGTTCCATCCGGCTCGCCCGTGCGCGGAGGTCCCCCTCGGTCTGCGGCCCGCGCAGCATCAGTTCGGCAAGCACCGCAAGCTCTAGCTTGCTGACTTTCATCCAGTCGTAAAGCGTATGCTTCCAGCGAACGACACGCCCGCCCGCCTCGACCATGATCGAGGCACCTTTTTTGCGGAGCCCCTGAAGGATCTCCTCAACGTCATCGGCGTCGTAATTCGTGATCGGGTCGCGGTTTGACTTCTGGTTTGCGCCCGTCACGATCGCGGCGATCGTGAGGGGATAATACTCGGGCGTCGTCTTCGCTTTTTCGACGAGGACACCGAGAATTCGCCGTTCGCGAGGCGTGAGTGAAACCCAGGTTCGTTCGGGCGATGCAGTGCTCATGGCGCGTTCCGTGGCAACGGTTTCAATGAGGCCTCATGGTAGCCTTGAGGAATCGCCAGGTTCAAGCACCTACCGCGGTCCTCATCAGAGCTGCCGAAATCGATCGGCGACCGACTTGAACTGCGGACCCGGTTCGCGCGCCGGGTCGGGCCAGACGGTGAGAAAGCCCCGATAATTCGATTCTTCGAGAGCGCCCAGAAACTCTTCCCAGTCGATCCCGCCGGGAGGAAAGCCCGAGCGCCGCGACAGGCTTGTCACCAGGGTTGATTTGGGCGACTCCGTCGCATAAGCATGGACGACCCACGGACCCAAGGCGACCGCCGCGACAATTGCGTCGTGACCGTTTTGCATCAGCCAGGCAGGGTCAAGACTTGCACCGAGTCCATTCGAGGCGAGGGAATCGAGCAATGTTCGTAGTGTCTCACCCGTATCCGGCCCGGTCTCGATGGCAAGACGTACCCCGCGATGGTCGGCCCGTCGGCCCAGCTCTCGAACGGCCCCGACGAAAGTCTCTCGGGCCAGAGTGTCGCTTTCCGGAGGCAGCCCCCCCACACGTGCCAGAACCAATTTGGTGCCGAGTTCGTAGGCCAGTGTGAACGCGCTCTCAGCGCGTTTGAGCCGGTCGTCAAGCTGGTCGATGGTGTCAAACGGCCGTTTCGTCGGTAGGCTCAGTGCGATCAACGACATCTCGACCGAGCGAAGCAAATGGCGAAGCTCGCGCCTTCCCGTCTCGGTGAGGCGATCGGGGGAAAGGTCACCGATCGCGTCGAGCACCACCCCTTTCGCTCCGAATGTCGCGGCGGCGCGGACCTGTTCGCGGATGGGGCGGGAAGGTTCAAGCCGTATTCCTAAAGGACAAGGGATCATAACGCATGTCCTTCATTTTCTACTTTGGAGTCGTGAGGTGTTGTCGGGACGGGTCGATCAGATTCGGGTTATGATGAAGCAGCCGCGGAGCAGAGCGTGACTTTGATAAAACGACGAGGCAAATATGATCTGGGTCGACGGCAAAATCGTGGGAGACGACGACCTCAAGCTCAGTGTACTCGATCGGACGTTCGAGCATGGGATCGGTTTGTTTGAAACGCTCCGCACCTGGAGCGGACGAGCACCTTTACTCGACCGTCATCTTCAACGGTTGGAACGTTCGTCACGAGAACTCGGAATCTCGTTGAGTTCGGCTTCGCTCCCCGATCAAGAGGCGGTCGCCAGGCTGGTTGACGCGGAAGGGATCGGCGGGGATGTCGCCTTGCGAATCACATTGACGGGGGGTCACGACACGATTCAAGGTTCGACCCTCTTCATGCGCGCTCGCCCACTTCCCGTCGAAATGCGTCGCGAAGGGGCGATCGTCGACATCGGTACCTGGCACGTCGAAATTGATGACACACTGGCCCGCCACAAATCTCTCAATTACTGGGCGCGAAGGCGGGCATTTGAATCGGCGCAGGCGATGGGCTTCGATGAAACACTTTCGGCATTCGATGTCCTCTCCGTCGACCAGGCTCCTTTGGAAGGGAGTCGGACCAATGTGTTCGTCCTGTGCGGTGAAACGCTGACGACTCCGCCAATCAGCTTCCCGATCGTGCCTGGGATCATGCGCGGTTTGTTGATCGAGTTGGCGCGCGAGCTGAGCATTGAAGTTTCCCAGGAAATCTGTCTTTTCGATGAAAGCTTCAGCCGCGTGAACGAAGTCTTTCTGACCAACTCGGTGCGGGGGATCATGCCCGTAAATAAGTTGATCCGAGCCGACCCGTTTCGCGTCTTCGAATGGACCGCCCCGGGGCCGTTAACTCAACGACTCATGATCTTGAGTTCGGACTGGCTGAGAAGTTGGGGGGAAAGCTCGTGACCACCGTCAAACATATCTCTCATTGGCTTGATGCATTCGCGCCTCCGGGTCTCGCGGAGGCCTGGGATAATGTCGGCCTGCTGTGGGGCGATCCCGAGGCCGAAGTCTCACGGATCATGACGTGCTTGACGGTAACTTCCCACACCGCTTCAGAGGCTATTGATGAACGCGCGGAGCTGATCGTCAGTCATCACCCCGTCTTGTTTCGCGCGGTCAAAAAAGTCGTGGCGAGTCATCCGGACAACGGGATGCTCTGGAACCTGGCGAAGGCGGGAATCTCGATTCTCAGCCCGCATACCGCGTTCGACAACACGGACGGCGGGATCAACGATGGTCTGGCGCGAAGACTTGGGCTCGTTGACGTCTTTCCGCTAAGGTGGTTCGCCCCGACGGGCACGTTCAAATTGGTGGTCTTCACGCCGGAATCGGACCGGGATGCGGTGCTTTCGGCGGCCTTCCTTGCGGGAGGCGGGCGGATCGGGGCCTATGAGCAATGTTCCTATTCAAGCCTGGGAAGGGGCACGTTTTTTGGAAAAGAAAGTACGAAACCAACCGTTGGCCGAGCAGGGCGACCGGAGACAGTCGAAGAATTGCGAATTGAAGTCGTCTGTCCGCCCGAACGTCTGACGGAAATCCTCCTGGCGGTTCGATCGGCTCATTCCTATGAAGAACCTGCGATCGACGTTTATCCCCTTCACTTTTCGCCCACCACCAAGGGACCGGGCGCGGGACGAGTTGGAAGTCTGCTCAAACCGACGATGCTCGGCCAGTTTGCCGCCGAGGTTGCTGAATGTCTGGGAACACCAGGGCTTCAGTATGTGGGAGATCCCGAGCGGCCGGTCAGGCGCGTGGCGGTTGTCTGCGGAGCCGGAGACGATTTTCTCTCCGATGCGGTCAACGCCGGCGCGGATGTTCTTTTGACGGGTGAAGCACGATTCCATAGGACTCTTGAGGCCGAGGCGCTAGAGATCGGTCTCATCGTGGCGGGTCATCATGCGACAGAGCGACCCGGGGTTGAGGATCTCGCGGCTCGGCTCGCGGCGGAATTCACGGGATTGCTCGTGTGGCCGAGCAGCCGCGAGCAAGATCCGCTCCGCCCGATTCGTTCGCGCGAAAAAAGAACCCCCGGGGAGATATCTCCGGGGGTTGGAAGTTTGTCGGAATGATCGATAACGCGCGAGGACTATTCCAGGTGGAACGAAATCAATTGGCGGCGGGATCAACGACCTCGACCGCGGGGGTCTTGGATCGCGTGGTCGGCACGGCGAGGTAAGTCTGGTGCTCCCACGAGCCCGCCCATGCTTGACCGGCCCATCGTTGGAGCGAGATCGCCTTGACGGTCGGTCGATCTTCGTCGCGGATCACCTCGCCCCATGCGCCGGTGTAGGCCGCACGCACCTGCGAAGAGCTTTCACCGACGCAAAGAAGACGCTCGCCACCCGGGGCA
>JAYVYS010000588.1:0-4850 GCA_043784005.1 Isosphaeraceae bacterium | reverse complement strand
ACCCGATGACTCCCGGGCAGACCTACGTTCTGGGAGCTTTCCAGTTCGCCAGTCTGAGCGAGGTGAGACCATGAACCCGGTCCAGGCCTGGAACGTCTTTTGGTTTCGCCCCGTCTCGGCGCGCCCGCTCGCGGCCTTTCGCGTCGTGATGGGGTTCCTCACGCTCGCGCACCTGGGCTTGCTGATGTGCGATCTCGACCACTGGCTGACCGATCATGGACTGCTTCAAGGGACGGAATCGCGCGATTTCGCAGGCGTCTGGCGGCCGTCGCCGTTGCACTGGATTCAAGACCCGGCGTCGATCCGCCTGTTCATGGGAACGACGGCGATTGTCGCCACGCTGTTCACGCTGGGATGGAAGACAAAGGTCAACGGCATCTTGCTGTATTTGATGGTCCTCTCGATCCATCATCGCAATATCGCCTCCAATAGCGGCCCGGACAATGTGCTCTTGCTGATGCTTTTTTATCTGATGCTCAGTCCTTGCGGTGCCGCGTATTCGCTTGATGCGCGACGCGAAGCGCGTCGCCGTGGAACGCTTGCCGAGCCCCTGATCCTTCCGTGGGCTCAGCGTCTGATCCAGTTACAGCTTTGCTTGATTTACCTGGATACGGCCATCCTCAAGTGCAACGGAGGGACATGGCTTGGAGGGACGGCCATGCACTTTGTCTTTTACAATCGTGAGCTTGGCCGGTTCGACCTCTCAGCGCTGACGCAATATCCAATCTTGATCAACCTTCTTACCACGGGAGCCTTGTTCGTCGAATTCGCGCTCGCGTTCTTACTCTGGTTCCGCGCCACGAGGACCTGGATGATCTTCCTGGGGCTCGCCCTTCACGTCGGTGTTCTTTTCGTCGTTAACGTCCCCTTGTTCGGCGAGCTGATGACGGCGTGCTACTTGACGTTTCTGACGCCCCAAGAGCTGGATTCCGCGATCCACGCGCTGAATCCGTGGCGATTATTCCGAGGAAAAGCCAGGACGTTCGCGATCATCCCTGGCAGGGTTGACCAACCCGCCACGAGTGTCCTCAAAGGTCCGCACAGCGATGAAAGCGTCAGGATCGAGAATGAACTGAGCGTTTGAGCGCCCGCCCTGCCCTCTCCGCGCGAAAAGAGTGAATACGATCCGACCGTCTTCCGATTTAAGAAGATGGTCTCGGTGTCTCTGACCGCGAGGCAATCTTCGCGGCGGAACCGGTGAGGGGGGATCGGATGAATCGGACCGTGGCGGCTTTGGTGTTCGGCGGCATGCTTACTTGGGCTTCCGTCGATCCCGCCGATGCGGGTGACGAGCCACCGGTCGTGACGCCTCCGATCCTCTCCGGGCCGGTTGTCGAACCTCCCGCTCGAACGGTCGTACCGGACGCGGCACCGATTCCTGAACGAGGCCCCATCCTCGTGCTGCCTGGCATGAATACGCCGCGTCGGGGAACAAGGGTTCCAAGAAACGTCGCGACGACCACGCCTGTCAACCGGCCCATGGTGACCCTCTCCGCCCCGACCTCCGAAGACGCCCCGTTGCCCGGTACGTCGGATGCGGCCGCGCCGGCTCCTTATCAAGGACCACGAGCTGGGTTCGGACCGTTGCAGACTACGCCCGCGCGTGACCCGAACTTCTCGGAGAAAACGCCGACGCCGGTGCTCAATTCGGCCCCGATCGATCGGGAACACGACGAAGAGGATTCCACTCGCGGTTCGACCACGACGCGAAAGCCCGTCGCCGAACGAAAACCCGACGCTCCGCGACGTCCTTCCGGACTCTTTAGCCGGATGTTTCCGCCCGCGGTCACAACACGCAATCGATCCGACCGCAACGATCCCGTGACGGTCGAACCTCGGACCGACCCTGCCGCCGATGCGTCGGTGAAGCGACGTATCGAACGAGTGATCCGTGACAAACTGGGCGACCGGCTGCGGACCTACGACGTCCGCGTGGTTGGCAAAGAGGTCATCATCCGGGCGAAAGCCGCCAGATTCTGGCAAAAACGAGCGGTCCGAAACGAACTCGACGGATTACCCGGCTTTAATAACTATAAGGTTAGCGTGGAAATGATCGACTAAGCAGGGACAAGCGCCTCAGCGCGTCGAGAGCCACAGTTCCTTCATCCAGCGGTTTCGCACCCGAACGTGTTCTTTCAAGTCGGCGAGCGGGTAGAGGTGGTCGCGCCAGGAAACACCTCCTCGTTTCAGGGTTAAATAGGTTGATCGAAGCAGCGCGAAGATGAAGAGAAGCCCTCCCAGAGGCATGAACAGGGGGTGATACCAGGCGAGGTTGCTCTGACGTCGAAGCAGAGCGATGATGCCGCACGCCGAGGCGATCCCCGCGATGCAGCCGATTCGGACCCATCCCGGCCCGAGAACCAGGCCCACAAAGGGCATCATCGAAGCCGTGATGATTCCCAAGATGCTGACGGGAATCATCGCCGGTCGGTAATCGATTCCGGCGAAAAAATTCTTCTCCAACCCCCGGATCATGTTCCAGGCACCGACGTGCCAGCGAACACGGACCTCCCCTTTTGCACTCAAAAAACTGTTGCGATAACCGGCGAACTTCAAGATCTGGCCGAGCTTCATGTCATCGTCGATCGAAAGGCGGATGTTACGAAAACCGCCAACGGCTTCGAACGCCTCGGCTTTCACGAGGTTGAAGGCACCGACACCCATCGCCGACTTCTTCTTGGGATTGATCACATGCCAAGGAGGAGCATAAAGCATGAATGCCAGACTAAACATCGTCATGAAAACACGCTCGACGAAGAATTCCGTCGGTACATCAGGCGTGAGCGTCAAGTGATCGACGCCCTCTTTTAATGCATAACCAATGGCTCGTTTGATGCTCCCAGGCGCGAACATGACGTCGGCGTCAGTGAACAAGAGCCAGGCGTCGTCAGGACCCGCAAGCTCGGCACCGCGCTGGAGCGCATGGCATTTACCCAGCCAGCCAGCGGCCAGTTCATGAACATGCACCACACTGAGCCGAGATTCCTCGGCCGCGATGGCGTCAAGGATTTCGCTCGTCCCGTCCGTGGAGCGGTCGTCGATCGCGATCACGCGCAGTCCGGGATAGTCCTGCGATAACATCAAGCGGGTCGCGCGCTCCACGCTCCCCACCTCATCGCGGGCCGCGAAGATCACGGAAACGCTCGGCCAACCGTCGGGAGGCGGATCGGTTGAAACTTTTGAAAGGTGTGAAATCACGCCTCGATGCAACAAAAGTTGAACGAAGCCATAGATCCAGACCACCGAGCCCAGCAAGCTGAAGGCAGGGAGCAATCGCCCCAAGATCCAATTCATTTGCCGGGTTCGCCTTACAAGAATGACGTCCGCGAGTTCGCCAAAATCTCAGCGTAACACGTCGGTGATTCTCTTGGGACCGTCGGCCGCCTCAATATTTGGGTGAGTCGCTCGGCTTCCCCACCACGATTTGACGGATCTCTCCGAAGAACCCGACCGGAACTCCTACCACCGTGGCCGCGGCGGTTTTCACGAGCTTGTTACTATTGGTACTCGCGTACATATCCCTGGGCTTGGAAAAGAGCGGATGCCGGTCGACCCAGCTTGGCGAAGTGGAGGGTGCCGCGGCGACCGATGATCCTGGCTCGATACCGCCACCCAATCCGGGCTCGGCGGTGGCCACTCGTCGCGATCCCATCCCCTGGCAACCGCCGGAACAGGCAATCACCGCGGCCGCTAGCGTTGTGAAGGCAAAGAGTCTCGCGTTGCGTTCGATGGGTCGCATGGCGTCGCTTGTCCTTTCCTGGCGCAGAGACACCAGATCACGTGCTCGCAATCCGTCTCGGTGGAAGCCTACACGACGATCGATCGGGAGGCGGAAAGTTATTGCGGCGGGGGTGTTCCGAATGTAACGCACCAATAGGGTGTGCCGTCCTCATCAACTGCGTAAGCTGTGCCGATCTCAGTGAATTTGCCGAGGATATTTTGCTTGTGGCCCTCGCTGTTCATCCAGATCTTCATCAGTTCGCCGAGTCCGCGCTGTCCGAACGCGATGTTCTCTCCGGCGTTTTGGAATAGGTATCCGGCCTTCTTCATCCTCTCAAACGGAGTCGAGCCGTCGCTTCCTTTGTGATCCATCTTGCGATGTTTGGCCATGTCGTCGGCATGAGCCTGAGCAACGGCTTTGAGCTTCTCGTTCGGTGCCAGCGGAGCTAACTCTTCCTTCTCGCGCTCTTTGTTATGGGCCTCAACGAGTTTGGCGAGTGTCTCGGCCGGTTCCGAATCATCGACTCGGAAGCTGACTGTGTGACTCGGCCGAACCTCGGGAGCCCCGCAGCCTATCTGCCCGACAACGAGCGTCACGAGGAAGGCGGAAAGCCGTGATCGTTTCTGCCTGCGAGTTGAAATCATAGGTTGTGGAGGGGGTGAGACGGTTTCCGATTTTCTACGTACTTTTCTCCGCATTTCGTATCGTAGCATGCACCGCGCCGCTCGACCGGATTCTGGCCGTTTGGACCACGCCGATTGGGAGACCCACGACCGAGGCCTCTCGACCATGTCGATCGGGGCTTGTCTTCCTTCCCGACGATCGAAAACCCGAGGCCGCAGGTCCTCGGTGAATACTCCATGCATGAGTGTGATTGCCGCCTTCGCAATCCTCCCGACCCAGACGCCATCCCATTGACTTTTGACCCGACTTGTCTGAGAGAATACGTTAATCATGAGGTTCTCGTCACGACCGCGACCGTGACGGTCACCGAACCGCCCATCGCACCAACGGGGTTATCCAACATGCTCGGCATCCGCTACCGCACGCTGGCGACACTCGCCTGCTTGCTGGCTCCTTCCTTCCTGTTTAGCGGGGCGGCCCCGTCGGGTACGGAAAAACCGCTCAA
>JAYVYS010000587.1:0-12661 GCA_043784005.1 Isosphaeraceae bacterium | reverse complement strand
GGTCGGCAAGCCTCAGCCCGTTCTGCAAAATCGCGATTGCGAACAGGCCCAGAAGCGTGCCATGGACAGTCCCTCGGCCTCCAAAGATCGACGTGCCGCCCAGCACCACGGCGGTGATCGCGAGTAGCTCATAGCCGGTGCCGGCATCGGCCTTCGCCTGGCCAAGATGCGCCACGTAGATGATCGCGGCAAGGCTCGATGCGAGCCCGGAAAGCAGAAAAACCAGGCCCACATCGCGGGCGACGGGTATTCCGGCGTAGCGCGCTCCTTCCGGAGAAAATCCAATCGCGACCAGAGATCGGCCGATGGTCGATCTGTGGAGCAAGACCCAGAAGAACACAGCGACGAATAAAAGCGCAGGCAATTGCGTGGGGATCTCGCCGGGGAGGTCGCCTTGACCCAGGAACCGGAAGCTTTCGGGGAAGTGAGTGAAATTGTCCACGCCCCCGGTCATCCCTTCGGCCAAGCCTCGAAAGAGCGAGAACGAACCAAGCGTGACAATCAACGAAGGCATCCGCAGCTTGGTGATGAAAAAGCCATTGAGAGCGCCGGCGGCCGCTCCGAGCATCAGAGTCAGACCGGCCGCCGCACCGATCGGCATCCCCGCGTCGCGCCAGAGTTTTCCGAACACGACCGCCGAGAGGCCCATCAGCGAACCCACGGAGAGGTCAATATTCCCGCTCACGATCAGCGGGGTGAGGGCGACGGCAAGGAGCCCAAGCTCGACACTGAGCCGGACGACCTCGAGCACATTTTTGACGGTGAGGAAGTTGGTTCCGATCGAGGCGAAAATCGCGAACTCCAGCGCCAATAGGCCCACGAGCACGCCTTGCGGAGTGAGGAAAAACCTGATCGGATGCGTTTTGCCGGTCGCGCCGGGATTCGACACGGCTACCTCCCTCCCCGGTCGAGGGCGTCGGAGGCGACGGCGAGAAGAATCACGAGTCCTTGGATCGCTTTCTCCCACTGCGGCTGGATGTGCAGGAAGACCAGCGCAGGGCTGATCGTGCCCAGCAACAGCACGCCGATCAGGCTTCCGACCAGCGTTCCCCGCCCTCCCGAGACCGCCGCGCCACCAACTACCACCGCGGCGATGGCTTGAAGTTCGAGCCCGCCGCCAGAGTTTGGGTCGATGTCGACGAATCGCACGGCGTTGAGTAACGCGCCCAGTCCCGAGAGCGCTCCCATCGTGACAAAGACGCCGAAGACGACCCTCCTGGGACGAATCCCGGCGAGTCTCGCGGCTTCCGGATCAGAGCCCGTCGCATACACGGCACGTCCTGCCGCGAGATTGGCCGAGGCCCGCGCGAACACGATCAAGACCCCCAGCGCGATGCACACGACCACCCATTGCCCGACCGATTGACCCGCGCCGAACCACTGAAACCACTCGGGCAGGTCGCGAACAAACGCGCCCTCACGCGCCCATCGCAGAGATTCTCGAAGGATCACAAGCGTGGCGAGGGTGACCACGATCGAGGGCAAACCCAGGCCCGCCACGAGCGCGCCGTTCAACGCTCCCATCCCGGCTCCCGCGAGCAAGGTTCCCAGTCCGACGACCGGCAACGGCATCCCCGCCCTCGCCAATAATCCCGCGACCACGCCACAGACCGAGAACTGAGAGCCGATCGAGATATCAATCTGTCTAGCGACGATGATCAGGGTCATCCCCACGGCGGCCACGAGTACCGACGCCCGGCTCACAGCGAAGGCGCGAAGCTGGTCGGCTTTGAAAAAGTTGGGGGTCGCGACCGCCAACACGATCAATAGGACGACATACGTTAGAGCGACGGAAAGCTCGCGGCGATACCTTCGGATCATGAGGGGACCACGCCTTCCGGCCTCGTTTTCGCGACAGTCGGGGCGTGTCCAAGCGCCATTTCGAGCAGAAGCTCTTGCGTGGCATCCTCGCGATCCACGACGCCGACGACTCTTCCCGCATGCATCACGGCGATTCGATCGCTCATTCCCAGAATCTCGGGAAGCTCCGAGGAGATCATCACGATGGCCATCCCTCGGCCTGCGAGTTCGCCCATCAATTTGTGGATCTCGGACTTCGCGCCGACATCCACCCCTTGAGTTGGCTCATCGAGAATCAAGACCCTGGGATCGGTCGCGAGCCAGCGCGCGAGCGCGACCTTTTGCTGGTTCCCACCGGAAAGACTTTCCACAGGAGCATCGATCGTCGTCGTTTTGACTCCCAGACGCGCGACAAATGCTTCCGCGACGGTGCGTTCGTGACCGAAGTCAATCCAGCCGAACCGCGAAACATTCCGGAGTGTCGCCAGCGTCGTGTTCTTGGCGACGGACATTTCGAGGATCACTCCATGCCTTCGGCGATCCTCGGGCACATAGGCGATCCCGTGGGCGACCGCCTTCCGGGGTGAATCAATTGACACCGGCTCGCCATGAAGTCGAATCTCGCCCGAGTCCGCGGGCGTCAGTCCAAAGAGGACGCGAGCCAACTCGGTCCGACCCGCGCCCACAAGCCCCGCGACTCCTAGGATCTCACCGGATCGTACCGAGAGTGTTACATTCTCGACACCCGCCTCCCGACAAGACAGATTGCTGACCTGAAGTATGATCTTTCCTAAATCCACCTTTACCTTGGGGAAGACCGACGCAAGCTCGCGCCCGACCATCATCTGGATCAGCTCGACTCGATTCACTTCACTCATAGCCCGCGTGCCGACGAGCCTGCCGTCGCGGAGGGCCGTCACGCGGTCCGCGACCTCGGGAAGCTCTTCAAGTCGATGCGAGATATAGATGATGCCCACCCCTTGGGTCTTCAATTCACGAATCACCTGGAAGAGATGGGCCACCTCGGTCTCACTAAGAGACGCGGTCGGCTCATCCATGACCACGATCCGGGCGTTGGCCCCAAGCGCTCGGGCGATCTCCACAAGCTGTTGCTCCGGCATCGAAAGCCGACGCACATCGATCGCCGGATCGATCCGCGCACCAATCCGGTCCAAAAGCCGCACCGCGCGTTCTCGACGATCCTTCCATCGCACGCGACGCCAGGCACCCCCCGGTTCAAGGCCAAGCGCAATGTTTTCGGCGACGGAGAGATCGGGGAACAGCGCGGGCTGCTGATAGATGGCCGCGATGCCGAGGGATCGAGCACGGACCGGATCGTTTTCGACGATCAACCGCCCCTGAATTTCGAGCGTTCCCTCGTCGGGCGAATGAGCACCTGTGACAACCTTGATCAGTGTGCTCTTGCCCGCACCATTCTCTCCGACCAGCGCGTGGACTTCCCCCGCGCGCAAGTCGAACGACACGTCGTCAAGCGCCCGCACGCCGGCGAACGATTTGCCAACCCCGGAAAGATGGAGCAAACAACTCGGCTCGACCACAAACCCCCCAAGACCTCGACCATCGGACAGGCACAGGCATCGGATCGTAGAGCAGTCCGCGAGTGAACTCAAGACGGGAGCATCCCGCGCGCGAGGTTCCGGAAAGAAACAAGATTTTTAGTGGCCGCCGTCCACTAATCATAAAACGGTCCCACGGCGATTCCGAACCGACCTTGATCGTGTTGATCCGGCACCTCAAAAATTTCATCGCCTTTTCATTTTGATGGAATCTGGAACCTTGGAGGCCTATAGTGATTTTCCTGAAAGAGGTTTCGGTCGCTACGCTGACTAAACCCCCTTCGCTCAGGCCGCCCGTATGATCGGGTGATTTACGCAACGGACGTTTCTGAAGGAGATGGATGATGCTTCGCCGACTCTGCACCCCCTTCGCGATGTTGATCGCCGTGGCCTCGTTTGCCGGTCCCGCACGTGCGTCCCTCCTCCTGACGCTGGATAACCCGAACCCATCGGTGGGCGTACCAAGTTCCGGAACGACCTTGTTGAACTTTACAGGAACGATCCAGATCGATCCGGGAAATACCGTGTCTTCACTGGGGTTTGATTACCCGTTCAACAGCTCCCTTCAAGGCCTGATCGGGCCACTCGGTGCAGGGGGCTTCGCAGCGACGGACACGGTGCCTTTCGTTGGAGTACTTTTCACTATCCAAGTCCCCGCGTCGACCTCCCCGGGTCTCTATTTTCAGAGGTTCGCCGGCGGCAGCCCCACCTTTACCGTCGGGGAAACAAATACCTTGAATGGACTGTCTACCAGCGTCTCATTAGCCTATTCGGTAAACGTGACCGGCCCCTCGTTACCGACACCGGAACCGTCGAGTCTTGCCATGCTGATTTCCGGGGGGCTGGGAGTCGTGATCGTATGGCGAAGGAAACGACGGCTCCGCCTCGACATCGCGGCCTCACCCCATTGTCATCAGTAAGCGTGGATGAAAGCCTGAAGTCGATCGATTATGACATAAAATGACGTGAATACTTCATGATGTCGCTCGAACAAGGCGGGGCCACGCGACCCGATCACCCTGCATAGCCTTTCGGCTCATATCATCTCCCTTCAACGGACGGGCGGCCGCATGTTGTAGCCGCCCGAGGCGTTTGCGTTCTCGACGGTCTCGATATACCAGTGCACCACCCGCCAGTGTGCCGATCGCGGCATGGAAACGATTCCGATCACGGGGGAGGGGACGTCGACGCGGAAGTTCCAGACGCCTTCACGGTGGACCGCGCGACTGTATCCGCTCGGCCCGGGCGCCCAGTAATGCTCGACACTCGCGGCGGTCGTCCCGGCGCCCATGCGGTCGAAGATGATGTCGTGGTAGAACGCGGCCGGGTCGAGCAAGGTGAGCCGCTGCACCCGCGCGCCCGTCGTGTCGCGCAGGACGCGCGTCGCCGACGCGGCGATCACACAGCCCAGGCTCTGCCCGACGATCTGGACACGATGCGCGGTTAGCCTCGCACCGATCATCGCGGCGGCGAGCCGACCACCCTGGGTCACCGCCCATTCACGGTTGACACGAGGATGCGGGCTGATGATGTTCCACTTCCAGGCCAAGACGTTGCAGCGGCCCGCTTCACGCAACGCGACGGCCGCGGCGAATTGCTCGGCCATGGTGAGATGGACAACGAATGATGCGGGGTTGACCCCTTGCACGAAGATAAGCGTCGGTCGTGAGGGGTCGGGCGGGTCGAACGGACGCGCGCCTGCCGACAGATTCACCAAGAGCCCCGGCGCAGGGTCGCGTCCAACAACGAGAAAGGGCGGACGGTCAACGTTCGACCCGGCCAGAGCGGTGGCCGCTAACAAGAGAATCGCGGTGGCCGTCATCGTGGTGCCCATCGTATCGTGGTGCGGATTCAAGCAAAAGACGGCGAGCCAATCGCTCCTAAGCGTGCGCAATTGACTCTCATCGTTCTTTCGACACCAAAGGCCCCACGGCTTGAGTCCATTTTTCGAACACTTCCGAGCGAAACGAGGTTGTCTGAATTTCCGATCCCGCTATGATCGCCGAAGAATTCGCCCGGACAGGAACCCGGCCGTCGCCTCAAATCCATCCGGTCGACACGACCGAAACGCACCCCACATCCTCCGGAGTCATGGAATGACCCACCGACGCACCGTCTCGACCTGGCTCGTTCTTTCCGCGCTCGGCGTGATGACCTGGACGGCCGCCGGCTGCTCTTCGGGAACACCGAGCGCCGACCCGGCCGTTCCCGTGACGAGTTCGGCCGCGATCTCCGACCCGGCCAATACGCGCATTCCGGCACCGGCACCGGTCGTCGCGGCTACCGAAATTGTTGACACCTCGGGGCCTCAAGAACTGCCGCCGATCGTCGAGGCCACGGACCCCGCGGCCAAGAACATCGAGGGCGCGTTGGACGCGACCGTCGAGAAAGCCGTCAGCGAGGTGGAGGATGCTCACGATGGTGGAGAGGCTCGTGCGCCGGCGGGGAACTCTCCGCCCACGGACGCCGCGAACCTTGCTAAAGAAATGGTGGGCAATACCGTGCGGCGTGCCTCCGGCAAGGTCAAGCAGAGTGTCGCGCAAACGGCTGGCGAATTCACTCAGGGAATCGAGCAAGAAATCAAGCAAACCGCGGGTCAGCTCGAACAGAACGCCCGCGCCCGCGTCCAGAACATCACCAATGGGATCGCCAAGTCAATCGATGCCAAAGCCAACGGGATGAAGAACGCCGCGAAGGGCGCGATGGACAAAGGCCTCGACAAGGCCAAGAGCGAGGTCCTCAAAGCGATCGGCGAGACCCCGAAGCCATCGACTCCTTGATCTTTATCGCTTGAGACAATCTGACAAAAAGAAGGCGGAGGCGAGTCGGTCAGATTCGCCTCCGCCTTTTGATTTGGCTATCTTTGAACCACAATTCCTCATCGCGACGGACGAGAAACCGGGGCGGTTGTGGTGGTGGGTGCCGGGATGATCGTGGCTTTGGCCCCGGTTGTTGTGGTCGTCGGCGTAGTGGAGAGAACGTTCAGTTCGTCGATGACCTCGCTGACATCCATCGTGTCGCGTGCCAGGGCCACCGCATGCTCGCGAGCGGCCTCATCCGCCACGGTCCCGCGAAGCAGAACGCCTCCGCCCTTCACGGGGTGGACTTCAATCCTCGCCGAGTTCAACGAGCGATCCCAGTGCAACCGAGAATACACCCGAGCCGGTGAGTTCATCCGATTGACTTCCGTCTTCATCGTCTCGAACCCACGTCGCATCGAGTCGCCGATATCGCGCGCCTCACGCCGAATGCCGCGACCGACGCCATCGAGCTTCTCGCCCAACGACTGCGCCACTCCCTGAGATTGCGCGAGTGCCATCCCGAAACCACCGAACACCAGCAAGACACCACCGACTACCGGAACCAAACGTCGCATGTTCATCATTGTTCCTCCGTGTTTCGACCGGCCAACACTCTGATACATCGACCGCGACACTCCCGGAATTCCCTGCGTGCGGCCGTGCGCGTGCGGAATCTCTTTATCCGGGCTTTCGGTCGTTGAACTTAACGATAGAAAGGACGGCTCGAACCGTCAAGACAGGGTTGAGCGGAGAGATGGCATCCGACAAAGGCCAGAGAAATTGTCTTGAATCGCCTGATAAGCGGTGCTCTACTCGGGATTCGGATCTCCCGAATCCGGCTTTTAACGAGTCGCGAGGCTGCCATCCGGGACACCACGAATAAGCGTATCGAAACGTGTTCGCGGCGGAGATCGCCGTGGTCCTCCAGTGAGAAACAAGTATGCGGCGATATCTTGCGCCTTTCTTTTGCCTCCTCGGCTTCAACCCGGCCATCGCCGATCTCGGTTCATCGTCGGCGTCGCCGGTTGTTGTGACCTCGCCGGACAGTCGCATTCGAGCCGAGGTCTTCCTCGAAACGTCGGGCGATCGGACTTTCATTCCTCACTACCGTGTCTCGTTCCGGGGCCGGCCCGTCGTGTTAACTTCAAGGCTGGGCATCGACCTGGCGGACGGGTCAAGTTTAGGGGCCGACTCGACCATTGAGAGCGCCAGCACGCGGTCATTTCACGAGACGTATTCCCAATTCCCCGGCAAGCGCGGCAAGGTCGACGACCACGGCGGGGAAGCCGTGATCACGCTTCGCGAGCGTGCGGAACCAAAGCGGCGTTGGGAGGTGGTCGTGCGCGCTTACGATGACGGGGTGGCCTTTCGATACCGCTTCCCCGCCCAGGAGGGCTGGTCGCGCCTGGAGATCACTGGAGAGCGGACGAGTTTCCGACTGCCCCAAGATGCCGTCGCCTATTCCCTGCCGCTGGATTCGTTCACAACGTCCCACGAGGCACGTTACCGAAAGGAATCCGTCGCCAAAATTCCAAAGGAGGGACTTCTCGGTCTGCCTCTTCTGGTCGAATTGCCCAAGACAGGCTGGGTGGCGATCGCTGAGGCGAATCTGACCGACTACGCCGGGATGTACCTGGCCCGCGAACCCGGCGAAGGCACGGCACTGGTGTCTCGGCTCTCTCCTTTGCCGAAGGAGCCGAGAGTTGCCGTCCGGGCCACGCTCCCGCATGAGTCCCCCTGGCGCATGCTCATGATCGCGGACACGCCGGAGCGGTTGGTCGAATCCGACCTGGTGCTCAACCTGAACGCCCCCCTCGCGATCGGCGACACCTCTTGGATCAAGCCTGGCAAAACGACCTTCCCCTGGTGGAACGGCTTCCACGAGGAAAATGTTCCATTCAAGATGGGTCTGAACACGGCCACCGCCAAGTATTACATCGACTTCTGCGCCGAGGCGGGCATCCCCTACCACTCGCTCGACGGCGTTGACAACATCGCCTGGTACGGCGGCCCGATCGTCCCCTACGAGGGGGCCGGCATCACCAAGGGCATCGACGGCCTGGATTTGCCGGAGGTCCTTCGATACGCCAAGGCCAAAGGGGTGAAAATCCGTCTATGGATGCATTGGAAGGCCGCCGAAAGCCACATGGAACGCGCCTTCCCGCTTTATCGCGAGTGGGGTGTCGAGGGGGTGATGCTCGACTTCATGGACCGAGACGACCAGGAGATGGTCCGTTTCCTCCGTCGGGCCTTGAAGACCGCCGCCGACAACCACCTGACCGTCACGCTCCACGGGGTGGCCGCGCCGACCGGGCTGGAACGCACCTTCCCCAACCTGCTGACCCACGAGGGGGTGATGAATCTGGAGTACGACAAATGGGACAAGCTCGGCATCCCACCGGAGCACGAGGTGACAGTACCGTTTACCCGGATGCTCGCCGGGCCTCTCGACTTTCACCAAGGGTCGTTGCGAGGAGTCTCCATCGGCGAGTTCCGCCCGCGAAACGCCGCCCCGCTGGTCATCGGAACTCCTTGCCGGACACTGGCGTCGTACGTCGTATTCCAGAACCACCTGCCGATGGTGGCCGACTATCCCTCAGCCTACCGAGGCCACCCGGCGCTGCCGGTCCTCGCGAAAATTCCGACCTCGTGGGACGATACCCGCTGCCTGGCGGGCGCGGTCGGGGAGTACGTGGTCATTGCCCGTCGGCAAGGCGACGAGTGGTGGGTCGGAGGGATGACGGATCGAAGTCCTCGCGAGATCGAGGTCGCGCTAAGCTTCCTGGCCCCCGGACGATATCGTGCGACGATCTACCGCGACGACCTCTCGACGAAATTCCGGATGGCCGATCGCACCAAGGAAGTGGTGGCTGCGGACATCATCCGAACGCCAGTCGTGTCGGCGGGCGGCGTGCTGATTCACCTTTCTCCTGTCACGCGTGAGCCCAATGAGGCGAAGTCCGGCGCGCGTTGATGCCGGGGCTTGTGTCAAGTTTTGGGTCGGAGCAACCCATTGACGACCGGAGTGCTGGGAGACGCCCCGATGAACCGCCAAGCCATCCTTGATCGCCTGAACGCCGAGGCCCCCGGCCTGAAGGAGAAGTACGGGGTCACGTCGCTGGCAGTCTTCGGCTCGATGGCTCGGGGCGACGATCGGGAAGGGAGCGACGTGGACATTCTCGTCACGTTTGAGGGGCCGGCGACGTTCGACAATTATTTTGATTTGAAGTTTCACCTGGAAGACCTGTTCGGTCGTCCAGTCGATCTCGGCACTCCGGACACGCTCCGGCCCGAGATGCGTTCCGCAGTCGAGAAGAACCTCATCCATGTCCCGTGACTGGCAAGCCTACCTCGCCGACATCCGCACGGCCTGCGAAAAAGTGCAGCAGTTCACGGCGGGAATGGACCGGGAGACGTTCTTCGCCGACGACCGGACGTATCATGCCGTGGTCCACTGCCTCCTCATCGTCGGCGAGGCGGCGAAGCGTATCCCCGGCGACGCGCGCCAACGTATGCCCGAGGTCCAATGGAAAAAGATCGCCGGGATGCGAGATTTGATGATCCACGCCTACTTTACCATCAATAACAACATCCGCTGGGAAGCGGTCGAGACGAAGATCCCCGAACTGCTGCGGACGCTCCGAACTTTCAAGGACGAGGACCAGGCATGAGCGGGACCCCGTCCTCATCCCGCGTCGAATCAATCGACCTCTTGCGCGGGCTGGTGATGATCATCATGGTGCTGGATCACACGCGCGACTACTTCACCGGCATGGGTAGCGATCCGACCGATCCGGCGAGGACGCATTTCGCCCTCTTCTTCACGAGGTGGGTGACGCATTTCTGCGCGCCGGTGTTTATCTTACTCGCGGGAACCGGGATCTTTCTCGCCGGATCATCGAAAATTTCTCGGCCGGAACTCAGGCGGTGGCTGATCACGCGAGGGCTCTGGCTTGTGATTCTTGAAGAAACGGTGGTGAAATTCGGACTTCTGTTCAACCCGGGTTGGGGATGGTACTTGGGAATCGTATTCTGGTCGATAGGCTGGTCAATGGTCGTGCTGGCAGCCGTGATCGGCTTGCCGAGCCGGGTCGTGGGGGCGATCGGTGTCGCCATCATCGCGACGCACAATCTGGCCGACCGTTTTCAGGCCAGTGACTTTGGCTCGCTCGGTCCGCTCTGGCATGTGTTGCACCAGCCTGGAATGATACCGTTCGCACGTGGGCAAGTCTTCTTTGTCATGTATCCCCTGATTCCGTGGGTCGGAGTCATGATGGCGGGTTACGCGCTGGGCGAGGTCTTTCACTGGGAGAGTCGGAAACGCCGGACGATGCTTATGAGTCTGGGAGTGGCGATCACCTTGGCATACGTGGCGCTGCGATGGTCGAATCTCTATGGCGATCCGCGCCCTTGGTCGTATGTTCAAAACAATGAGCGCACGCTTTTTTCGTTTCTCAACGCATCAAAGTACCCACCTTCTCTGATATTCTTACTGATGACGCTCGGGCCGGCACTGGTGATTCTGGGTCTGCTAGAGGCGACCCGTCCACCGGGGTTTCTTCGCGTCCCTTTGCTGACGATCGGTCGCGTGCCGCTCTTTTTCTATCTCCTGCAATGGTACGTGATTCACGGCCTTGCCGTATTGGTGGCGGCGGTGCGAGGACAACCGCTCGATTGGCTCTTTCCGCCTACGATGCCGGTCCTCGCGCCCAAAATCGCGTCTTATGGACTGTCCTTCGTGTATCTCATGTGGGGCGTCGTGCTCGCGCTGATGTACCCGGCTTGCACGTGGTACGCCCGGCTTAAGCAGCGCAGGCGCGATCTCTGGTGGTTGAGTTACCTTTGACGAACCAAAAATTCGCTCCGTCCCCTTTTTTCGGCCCAGTGCCATTCCGCTCCGTCCCCTTTTTTCGGCCCGTCCCCCTTTAGTTCTCTGATTCAGCGCATCAGGACTCAACCTTGGTCGAAGGCTTGAGAACGTCGATAACAGCGGAGAGGACTCGCTCGAATGCAGTTGGCGTCAAAATGCCGACCGAACGGATCAATAATCCGGAGTGAGCGGTAAACAGCTTACCGGGCCGGGCGAAACTCACGATTTGTAGCCCCCCATTGGCAAAGTCGCTACCGTCCAGCGAAATCGCCTTTGGATCGCCGAATGGGTTACTCGTGACCTGGCACATGATCCAATCCCCGCGACTTGCATCAGCCAGGCAGACAGCCGGTCGGACTTTTGACTGGGATAGGTCCGAGAACGGAAAGGGAATCAGCACTACGACCCCGGTTGCAGGTGCGACCACGCCGCATCCTCCTCGGGCCGGGACCAATCCACCGCAAAGGACGCCTCGGCCAAAAGGGCCGCCTCGCCGGGGATCAGGGCAGGCTCCTCCAGCACCGTTACCAAGGCGCGCCGCGAACCCGTCACCTTGACTTCGCTCAGCAGCCAGACCCGGCCATTGGAATCGACGACCGCTTCCACTGTTTGAATCATCAATCACCTCCCCAAGGATTGTACCAAATTCTCAACGCTGCCAACATCATATCCGGAAGGCAAAAAAAGGAGGAAAAAAAGGGACGGAGTGAATTATTGACTTGGTTTGTGTGTCCGGCTAGCGAGGAAAAAAAGGGACGGAGGAAAAAAAGGGACGGAGTGAATTATTGACTTGGTTTGTGTGTCCGGCTAGGATCGGTTCATGCCACGAACAGCGCGCCTTTCCGTCGGCGGGGTGATTTACCACGCCTTGAATCGCGGCAATCGCCGCGAGGCGGTCTTTCATAAGCCCGCCGACTACGATGCCTTCCTGGAAGCCATCGCCGATGCCCGGCGACGCATCCCGCTGGACCTCTTCGGCTATTGCCTCATGCCGAACCACTTCCACCTGGTTTTGCGGCCCCAAGGGGATGGCGACCTTGGGCGGTGGATGCGTGGGCTGCTCACCACGCACGCCCAGCGCTATCATCGGCACTACAAGACTTCGGGACACGTCTGGCAAGGGCGATACAAGGCGTTTCCCGTTCAAGACGACGCCCATCTCACGACGGTCCTTCGTTACGTCGAAAGGAACCCGCTCCGCGCCGAACTTGTCGCGCGCGCTGAACACTGGAAGTGGTCGAGCCTGCCCGGCTGGCTCGGAGGCGACCCGATTTTATGGCGCGGCGAACCGTCCGCGCGCGGTCCCCAGTGGCTCAAGCGGGTGAACGACCCCCTTTCCGCCGGCGACCTCCAGCGACTCCGCCAATCCGTCGACCGGCAACGTCCGTTCGGCACCGAGGACTGGACGCGTAAGACAGCGGAATCGCTCGGAATGGAGTCCTCTCTCCGGAACAGGGGCCGACCTCGAAAACCTTAAATTCGCTCCGTCCCCTTTTCTCCTCCCCTTTTCTCCCTGAGGATGCATTTCCGCCAGCGATGCCCGGCGGCCCGCGACGCCGAGAGGATCGATTCGGGGCTGAGATGCGCGGCGATGTCTTGCCGAAGTCGCTTGA
>JAYVYS010000586.1:0-2123 GCA_043784005.1 Isosphaeraceae bacterium | reverse complement strand
ACAACCGGGTCGGTCGTCAGAGAGAGAAATACCGGGTTGGAACTGCCTGAAGGGGAGTATTCGAGATGGTCGAATCCACGTCGAAGGGCGGCGATCGAGGAAACGAGGCCCCGGCCCGTTGCGTTCGGCTCGTGCTCAGTGACGCTTGGGGCGGTAACCGTGACGACTTTTTTCTCGATCGGGCGACCGTCGAAGCCGGTTTCCTTCACCACTTCGCCGCGAAAATTCCTGCCGTAGAGGGTCACCTCGGTCGTCTCGCCAGCCTTCAATACGTGCGGAACAACGGCGTCGATATGGGGACCGTCGGTGACGGTTAGGCGATAGGTCCAGTCGCTCTGGCCACGATAGGTCACGTCGTGGATTTTCACGACATAATTGCCGGATTCGGGCAGAGTCACATCAAGGAAGGGATCGACTCCGATCGCATCGCGGCTCTCGCCGATTTCTCGACCTTTGGCATCGAGCAAACGGATCGTGGCATCAAGTCTGCTGTCAATCCGTTCGGCCTCCAGGTCAAGCAAGACGCGAAGGCCTTTTTTGCCCTCGAAGCGAAAGCAATCGACGTCGGTTGCGCCGGCGATTTCACCATTCACGACGGAGTTCATCGAGACAATGGTTGCTTTCGCGGGCGTGTTATTCGGCTCAACCTCTTTGCACTCGTTGCGATCACCGACCACGAACGTTCGCGGGTTGCTCACGCCGTAGGTGCCGAGGACCCGGATATCGTGATGACCGAGCGGGGTGCCTGACGAGGCGATGATCCTGAAGTTCAGGTCCTTGATCACCTCCGCCTTGAGCCCGGGATGATCGAACCAGAGAGCGGTGATTCCTTCGAGGTCATTACCTCGCAGGATCACCTCCGCCGAACCTCCCGCCCGCACTCCGGAGGGATAAACGCTTTGCAGATAAGGTTGTGGGTATGACGGGCCTTGAGCTTTGCGACGTTGCCCGAACGCTTCCCGATGATTTCCGACGGCCATCAGCGCAAGCGTCAGCAGGATCGCGTTGCGATTGAAGGGTTTCATAGTGAGACCTCCGTCGGGCGGGGTGGGTTCTGGCGGCGTCGGCGGGTCGATTACCAGCAGTTCAAGAAAAGAGTTTAACCAATGTCGAACGCCATGTCACCTCTGACGCGAGGTTGCTGTGGCAAGGCCCACCGCGTCAAGACTCGTCGGCTTGCGTACAATAATGACGTTCTCAATGTCCGCCCGGTCGATCGAGATGTTTGTCGCGATTCCGCAATGCTTCTGAAGAGGTGGCGAAGACGATGGCGTATCATTTCTCGAAAGTCGAAGACGCTTTGGAGGCGATCGCTCAAGGCAAGGTCGTGATTGTCGTCGACGATGAAGAGCGCGAGAACGAGGGAGATTTCGTCGCCGCCGCCGAACGTGTCACGCCTGAGACCGTCGAGTTCATGATCACGCACGGTCGCGGGCAACTCTGCATGCCGATCATGCCGGACATCGCGGAGCGACTCGAGCTTCGCCCAATGGTTGAGCAGAACACCGCGCCTTATCACACGCCCTTTACCGTGCCGGTGGACCACAAGACGTGCCACACGGGAATTAGCGCTGAGGAGCGCTCCCGCACGATTCAAGCCATCATCGACCCGACCACCCGCCCTACCGACCTGGTACGTCCTGGCCACCTGTTTCCGCTTGTCGCCAAAGAGGGCGGTGTACTCCGTCGCGCGGGTCACACCGAGGCGACGGTTGATCTCGCGCGTCTTGCCGGGCTGCGTCCCGCGGGAATTCTTTGCGAAATCCTCGACGGAATCCACGTCGCCGGCCGCGAGCGCCTACAGGCGATCGCCCAAGAATTCAAGTTGCCGATCATCTCCATCGAGATGCTTATCAGCTATCGCCGACGTCTGGAAAAGTTGGTGTATCGTCTGGCTGAAGCGGAGTTGCCAACGCGTTATGGTCGTGGCCGGATTGTCGGCTACGGTGTCAAGAACGAACCGGGTAACGAGCCGATCGCGATCGTGATGGGAGATCTTGCATCGGTGCCCGCTCCGCTGGTACGAATGCACTCGTCGTGCTTCACGGGCGACTTGTTGGATTCACTCAGGTGCGACTGTGGTGACCAGCTTCGGATGGCGCTTGAAATGATCGGACGCGAGG
>JAYVYS010000585.1:0-2556 GCA_043784005.1 Isosphaeraceae bacterium | reverse complement strand
CCGCGGCATCTCACCTTCCAAAAAAACGCGGTCTGATCTGGTGGCTCCTACGTCAAGCAGGAGTTCCACATGTATACGCCTCCGATGTTCAAGCAAACTCTCGCAACGGACGATCGACCGAGACTTTCGCTACGCCAGGGATTGGGGAACTTGATCCCTATTCGCAAACTCGGGGCGGCTTGGAGGTGCTGGTTTCATGGCTCACGAACAGTCGGCAAAATCGGCGAACTCCGCGCACGTCGAAGAGATTGAGGTGCGCGGACATATCATTGACTCCTTGCTACTCCCCAAGATCCTCGACCGAATCCTCCAGATGGGAGGGTCTTTCGAGATCAAGGAATGCCGGATCGGTTCGCGGCGAGTCGACCCAAGTTATGCCCGGATCGCGGTGAAGGCCGCAGGCCCCAAGGAAGTCGACGAGATCCTCGCCGACCTCGTGGAACATGGCGCGACCCCCGCCTCTCCTGAAGACGCGAAGCTGGTCGCCGCCGATATCGAAGGAGCGTTTCCTGAATCATTCTACAGCACTACCAACATGAGGACGCAGGTCCGAATCGCCGGGCAGTGGGTCGAGGTGGAAAACCAAGAGATGGACTGCGGCTTGCTCGTCGATCCCGCCAAACCCTCGGCGCGATGCCTACCAATGACCGAGGTCAAGGTCGGCATGCCGATGGTGGTCGGATATGCTGGAGTCAGGGTAATCCCCGAGGAGCGTCCGCGTTCGGCGTCGTCGTTCGGCTTCATGGGGTCAAACGTTTCGAGCGAAAAACCCAAGGCGGTCAGTCTTCGAGATGTCGTCAACACGATTCGCGAAACCAAAGCGCTGGGTCGAAAAGTCCTGCTCGTCGGCGGTCCTGCGATCGTTCACACCGGCTCGGCATCTTACGTGGCGACGATGATCCGTACTGGCTGGATTCAAACCCTCTTCGCCGGAAACGCCCTGGCCACCCACGACATCGAACAGTCGCTTTACGGAACGAGCCTGGGGGTCGAACTGGATAATGGCGAGGCGCTCGAACACGGACACGAACATCACCTTCGCGCCATTAACACGATTCGGAGAGTTGGAGGCATCGCGGCGGCCGTCGAGAAAGGCGTGCTCAAATCGGGCATTTGTTACGAATGCATCAAGGCCGGAGTCGAGATGGTTCTGGCCGGTTCGATCCGCGACGACGGCCCCTTGCCCGAAGTTATCACTGACATGCTGGTTGCTCAAGCCCGCATGAGACGCGCGATCGAAGGCGTCGGCTTCGCCTTGATGATCGCCACGGGCTTGCATTCGATTGCCACCGGCAACCTCCTTCCCGCCTGGGTGAAAGTTGTCTGCGTCGACATTAACCCCGCGACCGTGACGAAACTGTCGGATCGTGGAACGTTCCAGACGATCGGGCTCGTGACCGACGTGGAACCGTTTCTCCGCACGATTTCCGAGATGCTCGCGGCCCCTTAATCTCGACTGGTTCAGGAGGCAAGATAATGCAAGGGTCGCCGAGTCCTCGGGTTTTGATGTGCCCACCCAATTATTATGGGATCGAATACGAGATCAACCCTTGGATGAATCGTGCGCAAGGAAGTGATCCGATTCAGTCTCGCGAGCAGTGGAACATTCTTCGAGAAACGCTGCTTGACCTTGGGGCCTCGATCGAAACCCTCGAACCCGTGCCGGGCTTGCCCGACCTGGTTTTCACAGCCAACGCCGGGTTAATCTATGGGAATCGGTTTTTCAGTTCTCGATTTCGTCACGGAGTCCGACAAGGCGAATCACCTCTTTTCGAAGCCTGGGCCTCCGCGGAAGGGTTTGAAGTCGAAATCCTACCCGAATCGCACTATTTCGAAGGTGCCGGCGACGCCCTCTTCTGCGGCGAGACCCTGTTCGCGGGTTACCGATTTCGAAGCGAAGTGAAGAGCCACCAGTGGATCGCGGGACGCCTGGGGGTCGAAGTGCTTCCTCTGGAACTCGTCGACCCTCGGTTTTATCATCTCGACACCTGTTTCTGTCCCCTTTCGACCGACGAGGCGATATACTATCCGGGCGCATTCGACGACTACGGGCGTTCGGTCTTGAAGTCGCGCGTTGCTCGATTGATCGAAGTCTCGGCGGACGAAGCTTCGGGCTTCACTTGTAACGCCGTTGTCGTGGGACGTTCGGTCGTCTTGAATGCGGGAACACCTCGACTCTCTCGATCGCTCGCGGACGCCGGGTATCAAGTCAGGCCGTTGACGTTGACCGAATTCATCAAGTCTGGAGGAAGTGCGAAGTGCCTGACGCTTCGCATCGACGGCGAGGAGGCCGCCTCATGGCGGAGCCACTCGGCGACTCGTCTCCTCTCTTAAGCGGTCCCACCACTGACTTCCCTTTCTCGAAGGACCGTCGTTCATGACGCATCTGATTCTTTTTCGACATGGCATTGCAGTTCCCAGCGGCACTCCCGACGTGGAAGAGTCGCAACGCCCTTTGACGAAAAAAGGCGAAAAGCGAACGAGAGAGATCGCCCGAGGATTGAAGCCGTTCTTGAAGAAGATCGACCGGATTGTCTCCAGCCCCTTGCCGAGGGC